>JAUICS010000128.1 GCA_030427765.1 Alphaproteobacteria bacterium | reverse complement strand
CCCGCACGACCGGTGGCTCGAGTGGCGGTCCGGCGGCCGCGGTCGCCTCTGGAATCGTGCCGATCGCCCATGCCAACGATGGCGGCGGCTCGATCCGCATACCGGCGAGCTGCAACGGCCTGGTCGGACTGAAGGCGAGCCGGGCCCGGATCTCGTCGGGTGCGTGGCAGCGGGCGCAATGCGCGCCCCAGGCGGCCTCACCGGGTGTGACGCCGAGGGCGGGTGCCGCGGCGGAGACAGCCCAGGTCAGCAGGCAGCCGACGCCGGCAGAAACGGGCCGGCGCATCTAGGCCTCCGGGACCAGGCGTACGATCCGAGACCCTGAGCCGTGCTCGAGGAGCAGATAGATGAGGCCTATGTGCAGTTTCAGAAATCCCTCGCGAAGAAAAATACGCTCGGCATCAAGCTGTATTTGCGGTTGATGCAATGTCATATCGGCCCCGCGCATACCGACATATCGGAACGTTACATCATCAAATTGTTTAAGCAGAAGCCGGTATTAAAATACGAACAAAAGGCGGAATTGCTTCTTAAGTATTGGGATGAGGAGCGCCGCCATTTCTGGTGGGTGCGTAATGATGATGGGCAGGAAAGTGACGAATTACCGCAAACGCTGGCATATCCGGCCAATGTTATTCAGGGCGCATTGATGGCGGCCGAATTTGTTCAGGATGAGGATGAACGGCAGCGGTTTGTTGATGATGCCATTGCGGCGGCGGATTACATCATGAAGGTGCAGGCCACGTTACGGCGCAGCCTTGTCCCAACATTGGTACAGCGCGATAAGCGGGGCCAGCCCCTTGCGTTTCAGGATTTATCGCCTGAACAAAAAGATGTGTTCGGGGAGGATACGTTTGGGGAAAATACGGAATATATCCAGGATGCATTCGGTCAGGGATGGCTCGTTCAAGACCCGGGTAACGGATATTTATACCGGGATAATGCATTGGCCGGTTTGGCGCTGGCCGCGCTTTATGAATACACCGATGATGACGATTACATTATCGCGGCGCGTTTGGCGGGGGAATGGGCACGCAGTCAGAACTGGGTCTACAATTTTTACCAAAATGGTTATAACGCCTGGTTGTTGGCACGGCTTTATACGTTGACGGAGCATGCGCCGTATCTTGAAGATGCAATACATATTGCCAAGTTCGGCGTTCTGTCCGGTCAGTATGAAACCAGTATCGATATTGGCCAATGGGTGGTGCCGCATAGCAACCGTCTGGTGTTCCGCATGATTATGATACGCCAGTTATTGGCGGTGTTAGAGGTTATGCCCGTCTATCACAAATACTATGCCGACCTAAAAAACGGAACGATGAATGCGCTTAAGGCCGCGGAAAAGCAGCAGCTGGATAGTAAAGGTTTCCAACCGTCTGAGGAGGCGGTGATGACGTATTGTGATCTTGACCGATCATCATTCGGGGAGGTTTATGACTATAAAGACATACTTCCGAATTCCCTGAATGTGTTTTTCCTTGGCAATATGCTCAGCGGCAATAACCAGTACCGCCTAAGCCCCGAGGGACTGTCCTGCCTGATCTATATGAATAGATAAACGGCAATCCAGCGTATTTTTTTAACACGAAAAACGTGAAGTTACGAGGTGTACGAAGTTTTTTCCGAGACACTTGAATTTTCCTCGAAAGCAGGAATCTAAGAATCCTTCAACCGCGTCATCCCCTGAATGTGTGGAACACAAATTGTAAGGGGATCCGGATCCCCGCATAAAGCGGGGATGACATTACGGTTCATGTCATTGCGAGGAACATAGTGACGAAGCAATCTAGAAAGATGTTTACCACAGAGGGCACTGAGGGCGCAGAGTTTTTGTCATCCTGTGCGTAGGCACAGGATCCACATTTTAAGTTTGCGCTTACGTGTAAGTGGATCCTGCGGTCAAGCCGCAGGATGACGTTTGTTTTTCCTGCGGCATCTGTCTTTTTTGCGAAAGCAGGAATCTAAACATTCCCAAACCGTATCATTCCGTGAATGTTTAAAAACATTCTAGGGGAATCCAGCCATATGCAATGGATCACCCTGGAATTCATCTCGGAATTCGGGTGATGACAAAAACTCTGCGCCCTCTGTGTTCTCTGTGGTTTGAAAAAATGTCTGGATTGCATCGTCCCTGCGTTCCTCGCAATGACGCAGTGTAAAAGGCACAAAAACGGTCATTTTTGCCCGGTAAAAATTTCCCATCCAATAAAATCTCAAGTCAGAAATATTTATTAATACATTGATATTAAATGGAAAAATTTGATTTTTTCTTGAGATCTGGTTTGGCGTGATTCTTGAAAGATGTTCAGCGTGCATTTGGTTTAACAACTTAAGCCGATTGCCGGAGTCGAGGGCCCGCCAACGAATAACAGGGTAGCCAGACACCGGAAGGATTTCGGTCTAGATAGATTAGGAGAATACAAAATGACTACTGAAGTTGCACTATCACAATCGTTACGAACGAACTTACTATCCCTTCAAAATACATCCGACCTTATTGACGATGTTACAAAGAAACTGGCAACCGGGCGTAAAGTGAACGAAGCACTTGATGATCCGCTAAACTTCTTTACCGCGCAAAGTTTGACAGACCGCGCGACGGACCTTAGCCGTCTTTTGGATGCGATTGGTCAGTCGATTTCGGCAATTGAACAGTCCCTGAACGGTTTGAGCGCCATTCAAAAACTGGTTGATCAGGCGGAGGCGATTGTGAACGAGGCACGTGACGCCCTGAATGATGGTGAGCGTGAAGCGCGTCTAGAAGGTGCGGCTGACTTAAGTAGTATTGATGCATTAACGGATTTATCCGGTGTTGATTGTGGTGACTTCATTACCATTTCTGTGACGGACCCGGAAACGGGTAATAGCCTTGTGTCCCTTCAGGATACCGAAGGAAACACTACGAGCGGATCAATCTTTATCTCACAAGGCCAGACCGTGGAGTCATTTATCGCCACCATTAACGCATTGCGTGATGAAAGTGGTGATGAGGTTATTGAGGCCGGTTTGGATGAGGACGGTGAGCTTTATATTCGTTCCCTGAACGGCGGAAACCTGCGTGTCGAGTTTGGTGATAACGAAGGGCTGTATTCTGGTGAGCAAAGTCTGGCGGAAAATCTTGGCTTTACAAATGTTGAAGACCTCAATGAATTTGACACTGATGGCACTGAGCGTGTTGCGATTACCGCATCGGCAGGATCATCCATTGAGACAGTTGCATTTTTGGATTCAAATAATGAACCTTTCGCAAGGAGTACATTGCTAACAGATCTAACGGATGAGGACGGTAACCCGTTAATACAAGGGGGCACAGGCGACTCCATTTCCATTTCCGTGAATGGCCAGAATCTGACAACAGTTGTGCCGGATATCGAAGGGGCAACGCTTCAGGATTTCATTGATAATATCAATACGGATACAACACTAACCGAATTTATTTCGGCAAGTTATGATGAAAGCACCGGGCAATTATCCATTACAGCGGATAGTGCGGAAGTTCAATCCATTCAATTCGGTGTATCGGATGATGCCGTAAACTCTCTTGGAACGGTTGCTTCCCTTGATTTAGGAATTGGTGCACTTGATGACATTACACCAAATGCAGGCTCAACGACCAGTGAGTCGATCAGTTTCTCATCCGCTGCGGACGAACTTCAGGATCTGGAAGATGACTACAACAGTATATTGGAACAGATTGACCAGTTGGTAGATGACTCGAATTATCGTGGTACAAACCTTTTGAATGGTGATGAATTGCTGACAGTGTTTAACGAAAACCGTACGAGTACGCTAACGACAGTCGGTCAAATTCTTACATCGTCTGGATTGGGGTTAAGCGAGGCAGATTTCGGCCGATCCATTACGGTGGAGCAGGCTGCCACGGACGTTCGTACTGCCAAGGAAACCTTGCGATCCTTCGGTTCGACAATTACCAACGATCTGGCCGTTATCCAGGCGCGGGAATCGTTTACCGACAAGACAATCAATACGCTTGAGCTCGGTTCGGATAAACTGACACTTGCTGATGAAAATGAAGAGGGCGTGAAGCTTCTTGCCCTTCAAACACGATCACAGCTTGCCTTGCAGTCACTATCACTGGCTGCGCAGGGTCAGGCCGGCGTGCTGCAGTTATTCTAATGATTTTGAGAAAGGGCCTGTGTTTAAATGTATACAGGCTCTTTCTTTATATTTCACCCTTGCGGATTATATGAATATATTAGAAAATCAATACCTTCAGACGTTCAAGCATCTTATGATGATATTATAGCTCACGCACGAAACAAAATTGAAAATAATAAATATGATGATTACTATAATTCAAATGATATCAATTATTATACTAAATATAACAAGTGGAAAAATAAATATTATTGGAATCGTGGATGGAAATACAGACCTGGATATTGGGATGATGGATATTGGAACAACGGATATTGGTATTACAATCCTTATTTATTTTATTCATATTTTGGATATCCGTATTCTTATCCTTATCCAAGTTATTATTATATATCATATCCTTATTTAGATACTCCGATAACAAATATAAATAATGAAGAATTGGATGAAATTGAAGAAGAAATAATTAATGAAGAAGAAAGAGAAGAAGAAAATAATTCAGAAGAATTTAATAAATTTTTGTTAGATGAACTAATAAGATTAAAAATAAAATCTGGAGAATTGGAAAGTAAAAATAAAGATGAAAATGAAACTAGTATAAATGAAAAACAAATAATGAAATTTATAAATGAAAAAATAAAGGAAGAAAATTTAAATGAGTTAATATCTACAACAAAAAACACTAAAATTGAAAAATTTGGTTCAATTGAAATAGATCACATATATTGGATTGTTTTATTTATTGTTGTGATTATAGGATTAATATATTATAAAAATAAAAAAAATTGAAAAAAAAAAATATTGAATAACACAATATATAATTTCACTATAGACACAATATACATATAATACGTTATTTACTTTAACACAGTTCAATGTCTTTTGTTTGTAATATTTATGACGTGTTAGATAATTCTTCTGTGGATGGTGAGTCTTCTGACACGGATGAGAATTTTGAATCGGATGAGAATTTTGACTCAGATAATGAGTGTGTGACTAAAGCAGAAATCTCTGTTAGTTTAGATTCATTTGAATCTAAACCAACACATGTCAAAAGATTTTCATTTAAAAAAAAATTTAATTACAAATCTCGTGAATATTTGTCAAATACAAAAATTCATGACGAATTGAAAAATATTCCAAAAGATTTTGAAAAAGCCAAAAAACAAAAACAAAATTTGACACTGAAACAAATTCTT
>JAUICS010000127.1 GCA_030427765.1 Alphaproteobacteria bacterium | reverse complement strand
TATTTCAAACTGGTTACAGGACCATGAGATCGAAACGAAGAATTTATATGTTCTGGATACCAGCCCCTATAAACTCCGTGATCCGGTTAAGGAAGGGTGGATTACCCTCAGAACACGCGATATGAGTGCGGAGTACAACGCCGGTATGACAGAGGAGCTCCGAAAGATATGTGAAGATATGGGCCTACCCTATGAAATTAAGGATCAGCGCCTCCTTAAAGAAGGGCGGGCCATTAACCAGTTAGGGTCAACGGAGCTTGGTCGTTTGATTAAATGGACGGAGGGACGTTTTTCCGGTTCAACCATCCAATGCCCGACGGTTATGTATCACTCCAGTAACGAAACAACTTCCGAACTGGCGATTAAAAACTATTTCGCGTTTTTAAAACGCGTTTTGATTGAGCTTTCCATTGCATAGTTTTCTTGCGATTTTTGCAGGTTGGTGATACAACCTCTTTCTATTATGGAAGAAAACGAATCACGAACAAACGACCCAGCCGAAAACAATGTCGCCCTGCTATATCCGGAGCGGCGGTCGGAACTGCTTATGCCTGCCGGTTCGCTGGAGCGTTTGAAGGTTGCCGTTCTATATGGTGCGGATGCGGTTTACCTTGGTACACCGGATATGTCACTGCGCACGAAATCACGTTTTTCATTGGAAGAGGTCAAAGAAGGCATCACATATGCCCATGCGCATGGTGTACGTGTTTACCTGACCTTGAATTTATTTACGCATAATAAAGACGTTCCAAAGCTCGATGATTACATCGAGACGTTGAAGGATATTCGTCCGGATGGCGTTATTGTCGCGGACCCCGGCGTATTTGCGTATTTGAAGAAGAACGCGCCGGAATTCAATCTGCATATTTCAACGCAGGCCAATGTTTGTTCCTACATTACCGTTGATTTCTGGAAAGATGCGGGGGCGGAGCTTGTTGTGATGGCGCGTGAAGTCACGTTTAACGAGCTTGAAGAAATCCGCGAACGTTGTCAGGACGTGAAGATTGAAACATTTGTCCATGGCGCGATGTGCATGACGTATTCCGGTCGCTGTTTGTTATCCAACTTTATGTCCGAGCGCGGAGCGAACCAGGGGAACTGCGCGAATTCCTGCCGCTGGCAATATAAGGTCCATTTGCGTTTGAATGATGGAACGCTCAAAGAATTGCATCTTAGTGAAGAGAACATGGAGATGTTTGAATTCGTGCTTGAGGAAGGGTACCGCCCCGGTGACCTTTTGCCGATTGAGGAAGATAGCCGTGGTTCTTACATCTTGAATTCCAAAGATATGTGCATGATGCCGAAACTGAATGATTACTTGCGTATCGGGATTGACAGTTTGAAGGTTGAGGGCCGGAACAAAAGTCCGTATTACATTGCCGTTGTGGCAAATGCGTACAGACGCGCGATTGATGATTACTACGCCGACCCTGAAAACTGGTCCCCGCGCGAGTATATGAAGGAGCTTGAAACCGTTAGTAATCGCGGGTATACGCTTGCCTTCCATGACGGACGTTTGAAAAATTACGCGCATAACTACGACAACACAAAATCGATGGCGTCATGGGAATTTGCCGGCATTATTCGGGAGGCACGCGATGATGGGTTTGTTGTCGAGCTGAAAAACCGTCTTGAGGCCGGTGAGGTTATGGAGTTCCTGTCCCCAATTACGCGTCAAACAGTCTTCTTGCGCCTGTATGAATTCCAGATTGATGGTGATGACGAAACAGTTACGGTTGTGAATGCCGGTCAGAAACGCCATATCTTTATTCCATACACCGCGTTTGATCGTGAAAATCCCGACGATATGCGTAAGAATTTCCCGGCATACTCCGTTATCCGGAAGGAAGCGCAGCTTACGGAAGAGGAATGGCAGCGTTTAAAGAACGATAAAATCACGCAGAAGATTGAAATGGGTCAGGCGCCGGAAGACCTGTATCAAGACAATGTCGAGAAGCTTCAGGATAAAATCAGTGATGAATTGATGGACCGCCGTTCCAAAACATCCCGTCACGGGGTTGAGGGTTGCTGCGGGCGCGGCTGTAACGGCTGTCTTATCTTCTGGAACGACCCTCAGTATGAAAAGGCGCGTCAGTTAATGGCCAAAAAGAAACATGGCGAAATCCTCGACCGTGACATGCGCGAGGATAAGATTGCTGTTTCTGGCAGTTAAGATTTATCCGATCAGTCTATCCATTGCCGAAAGCGGCAAAACAAGACGGTTTTTTGTACCAATAAGTGTCTTAAAACCAAAATTTTCATAGAACCCAATTGCGTTCTGATCTTTGGCATCGACGATCATTCCCAGTATTCCAATTTGCTTTGCCATTTCTTTTGTGCGCATAAATGCATCGATGATAAGCGTGTCGCCATACCCTTGCCCTTGGTAATTTTTGTCTACTGCAAGGCGTCCGAGCAGGAGGAAGGGAATATCGTTATATCCGCCGATATTAAGATTATCCGGTAAGTTTTCACGTATAACCGAATGCGAACTTAACGAATAATATCCAATAATGTTTTCATTATTCGCAAGAACGTAGACTCTTGTCAGGCTGCGCTTTTGGTCCTGATTTGCAAATTTCTGCACATAAAGATTCAGGGCCGTGGTACCACAGTCGAAATTTTTACGATTATGTTTTTTGGGATCAAGCGGCTCAAACTTCATCGGATGACAGGATATTTTTGTATTTCTCTGCTGCTTTTTTCATTCGATCCGTCGGTGTGTGCGGATTATCCAGCATATCGAAAAACATTATCCAATCATCCGTCGTAAAACGTGTTTTTTCATGTTCGGCGATAATCGCTGCCGCCTTTTCACGGACGCTTTGGCGTATAAATTTGCTTTTGTCCAGCTTTACATACTGACGTGCGCGTTCCATTAAATCAGCCGTGGTACTGTCTATGCGGATTTTTATACTGTCATTGTTTTTATTCGTATCGGTTTGCATGACCAAATTACTTTCAATAATACATATTTATATTGTACCCACAAATGTGGGTTTTTTCAAGATTTTTCATTCTGTTGCTAGCGAAGATGAGATCGCTGTGTCAGGTAAGTGACTTTGTTCTATATATTAGCTAGGGTCACATTTTCCAGTAGCTATTTGCACAAGCTCTTGAGTAGAATGTTTACTTAGATCATCGTGATTAATTTCGGAGCATTTAATCAATTTCTGATTAGTAACAGGATGTATCTTCTGTTGTGATTGTTCTTCTTTATTTCCAGGCTTGGTTGTCTGACACCCTATCAATAATAGGAATACGCTAAAAAGTATGAAATGTTTCATGTGTGCTGTGCGTCTAAGTAAGTTTTGAAATGGTGGAGCCGAGCGGGATCGAACCGCCGACCTCTACACTGCCAGTGTAGCGCTCTCCCAGCTGAGCTACGGCCCCTTATGTATTTCCTACGCTAGAAAAAACGGAATATCAGTATTTGACAAAAAAATCAAGAAAGTTGTGAGATTTGATATTCTCGGCCGTCATCCTTTGGCTTGTCCAAAGGATCCACCCATGTGTATGCACGAACGGAGACGTGGATCCTGCGAACATGTCGCAGGATGACATTTGGGGATGACAGGAAGGAAAATTGTGCGGGCTTACGTCTCGACCTCATCATTGCCGCCGACCTCGTCCATTTTGTCCCATGACATTTTCTTACGGTAGATGGTGGACGGTGAAATTTCCAGCATGGCGGCGGCCTTTGGGATATTCCCGCGGCACACGTCAATGGCGTTTTCAATTATTTCTTTCTCGATAATCCAAAGCGGGCGTATATCTTGCGGGCTTGAAAATGCCTGTGTTACGCCTGCGCCTGCATTTACGCCGCCATTCATCGTACCCGCCGCAGTTTGGGCGGCTGGGGATATGCCGGAATTTAAAAACGGCGGTATCATGTCTGGTGTCACTTCCTGTCCGTTATGCATGACAATAATCTGGCGGATCAGGTTTTGAAGCTCGCGAATATTACCCGGCCACATATGACGGCGGAGCATGTTTTCCGCCTGCTCACTGAATGATTTGAAATCCTTCTTTTCCTCGGCCGCGTAACGCCACAAGAACGCCTCGGCAATGTCAATAACGTCATGATCGCGTGCACGCAGTGGCGGCATATCGATTGGAATAACATGCAGGCGGTAATATAAATCTTCACGGAAGCCGCCATTTTTGATTTGTTCAATCGGATTGCGGTTTGTTGCGCAAATTATGCGTACGTCTGTTGTTTCCATCTTGCTGCCGCCAACCTTACGGAATGAATAGTTCTGGAGGAAGCGCAGTAGCTTGCTTTGCATGCTTGGGTCGGTTTCACCGATCTCATCTAGGAATAATGTTCCGCCGTCCGCCAGTTTTGCCGCGCCGTCACGGTCCGCAATTGCGCCGGTAAAGGCCCCTTTTACATGTCCTAACATTTCGGATTCAATAAGGTCCTTCGGAATGGCGGCGCAGTTTATGGGCACGAATGGTTTGTCACTGCGCGGGCCGTGTTTGTGAATGGCCTCCGCGCAGACCTCTTTCCCCGTTCCGGACTCACCGGTGATGAATACCGGGGCCTGGCTAAGCGCCGCGTTTTCAATTTTGGTATACAGGGCCTGCATAATCGCTGATGTGCCGATAAAACCGCCAAAATTGCTTTTGTTCTGGCGCTCCTGCACTTCGCGCATGCGCTCTTCATCGGATTTTAGGTGCGGTTTGTCCGCTTTATCACCTATGCTGTCTGCACCTTGTGGCGGTATTGTGCGTGTGTCGCCGAAGCCGCCTGTGAAATTGCCAGTCATATTCGATGCGCCTGGGCCTTCGGATAACCCTTTTTGGACCGCATCGCCAAGACGGTCTACGTTGAAAGGCTTAACAAGGAAATCGCGTGCGCCTTCACGCATGGCCTCAACAGCTGTGTTAATCGAGCCGTTACCGGTAATAACGATGACTGAACCTGCAAAATCGGTATTTTTTAATTCCCGCATGACATCAAGGCCGGACATATCGGGCAGTTTTAAATCCAGTAAGATTAAATCGATTTTATTGTGCTGAAGATGTGTCAGGGCGTCATGTGCGGTGAGTGCGCATTTTACCTGATACCCCTGATTTGTAAGGTATGTTTCATACATTTTGGAGAGTGATGCCGTATCCTCGACAAGTAAAATTCGGCTATCCAAAGATTGTGTGTCAGTCATACTATTATTATACATGCGGGCATTGTCAAAATGCAATGCATCATGCAATGGCATTCGGCGGATGTTTTTTGTAACGGGCAGAAAATAAGGCCTCGCACGTTGGAGGCCTTATTAAAAATTTTTATATCTTGTTAATGTGCAAGCCTACTCGCGCTGGCCGAGGAATTGCATC
>JAUICS010000126.1 GCA_030427765.1 Alphaproteobacteria bacterium | reverse complement strand
TTATGTCCGCGCTTGGGTTCTGGGGGTATGGCGATGGCGAGGTTGATGCTGGCGGTTCTGCGGTTGATACGGTTGAGGATGCAGATATTCCGGAAACCGAGGATGAAGATATTCCGTTCCAGATGGTTGCAAATGATGATTTATCAAAGATGTATAAAAAAAACCTGCGTTTGCCATTTTCGCCGAAATTGTGGGGACAGGGAAATTCCGAGGCATTGGCTTATGACTGGCGGCGATATACGCATGATGTGCCCGACCTGGATTTCGAATTCGATATGGAGGCGGCGGATACACATCGCATGATTGAAAAACAGATCCATGCCCGTGATATGAAGGCGGAGCAGGAACGGCACGAACGCGATGAGGCATGGCGCTATCAAAACCGTAAGATGCCGGTTGGAAAACGCAGTTTTACACGTTTGTTTCCCCATCTTGCGCCGAAAAGCCCGTTTGACATTGATGATTGATATTCCACATATTTTTTGGATATTGTGACTTCACAGCTTGTGCTGGGTAGATTATCTTCATATATAAGAAATCACATTAAGATCACATTCGGGTGCAGACATGGCTGAATTCACACTTCCAAGAAATTCCAAGGTTAAAGAGGGTAAGACAATCGATGCATCAAACGGTGCAAAGAACACCAAGACGTTCGATATTTACCGTTGGAACCCCGATGATGAGGAAAACCCAAGACTGGACCACTACAAAATCGATTTGGATAAATGTGGTCCGATGGTTCTGGATGCCATTATTTACATTAAAAACGAAATTGATAGCACGTTAACGTTCCGCCGTTCCTGTCGTGAGGGGATTTGCGGATCATGTGCCATGAATATTGACGGTACGAATACTCTGGCGTGTCTGAAGCCGATTGAAGAGGTCAGTAAAAACGTCAAGATCACACCATTGCCGCATATGCCGGTGATTAAGGATTTGGTTCCCGATCAGACACATGCCGTTGCGCAGTTGAATACAATTGAGCCGTGGATGAAGACGGATTCACCGAACCCGACGCGCGAACGCCTGCAAAGTCCGGAAGATGCAGATTTGCTGAACGGTGAGGACGGTCACGGCCCCGCAGGATGCATCCTTTGTTTCTGCTGTACTACGTCATGCCCAAGTTACTGGTGGAATGCGGACCGTTATCTGGGGCCGGCCAGTTTGATTCAGGCATACCGCTGGATCGCCGATACACGGGATGAGGCGACAGGCGAGCGTCTTGATCAGCTCGAAGACCCATTCCGTTTGTACAGATGTCATACGATTATGAACTGTACCAAAACATGTCCGAAGGGTCTGAATCCAGCTAAGGCCATTTCCGAGATTAAAAAGCTGATGGCTATTCGGAAAGTATAAAGCCGGAAAGTGGTAAAGAGTGTCATCCCGAGCGTGGTCGAGGGATCTTGTCGTTGGTAAAAAAGATCTCTCCATAAACTTCGTTTAGTCGAGATGGCAAAAAAACATGTCCTATGTCCAATCTATAAAACTCCAAAGCTTTCGTAATCATGTTGATTATGATTTATCCGGTCTTGCGACAGGTTTCATATTTATTACCGGCCCGAATGGCGCGGGGAAAACCAATATTCTTGAAGCCATATCCCTGTTAACCGTTGGGCGCGGTTTGCGTAAGGCCAAAACGCGTGACATTCAATGCACGAATGATAATCGTCCTTGGGCGGTATCGTCACATGTTTCAACGGCATTTGGAAACGTTCCAATCGGGACAGGTATTGACCCGACAAATGATAAACGTCTGGTGCGCATACATGGCCAATCGGCCAAAAGCCAATCCGAGCTTGCAGAATATATGAGCGTTATCTGGTTAACGCCGCAAATGGATCATTTGTTTATCGGCGGGGCATCAGATCGCCGCCGGTTTGTTGATCGTTTGATTGTCGCGTATGATCCATCGCATGCGGGCCGGTTAACGCGGTATGAAAATGCGATGAGCCAGCGTTCAAAACTGCTGAAGGATGGTAAGGGCGATCCGGCGTGGCTGAATGGCCTGGAACAACAAATGGCCGAAACGGGCGTGGCCATTGCTGCCAGTCGTCTTGAATTCGTGCAGAAATGGCAGGCGGCACTCGATAACCTTCAAAATGATGATTTCCCATCTACCAATGTGACGATGGCCGGGATGGTTGAGGAAGGACTTCAAAACCAGCCTGCATTGTCGATCGAAGATGGATTGAAGGAGCAGCTTTATGCCTTTCGCCAGAATGATGCGGTAACAGGCGGTGCGGGTGTCGGCCCGCATAAAAGCGATATGGCGGTTGTTTTTCGGAATAAAAATATGCCTGCGGAAAGTTGCTCGACCGGTGAACAAAAATCATTGTTAATTAACCTGATAATGGGGCATAGCAGTTTACTTGCCAAAGACCGTGATATGCCGGCGGTATTATTGTTGGATGAAGTTGCGGCTCATTTGGATGAAAACCGCCGGAAAGGTCTGTTTGGTTTGCTTCAGGACCTTGGTGGTCAGGTGTGGGTCACAGGCACGGATTCGGCCATATTTTCCGATTTTGAGGGACAATTTTTGTCACTTGGGTCATAGACAGGTGAAATAACATCAAAGCAGTGGATTTTCTTGTGTTTTGGGGTGTTCATGGGCACATACTGTGCTATAAAAGTAAGTGATTTTCACGGAAATAACATAACAAATTTTTTTTAACTCAGAAGGCATCGTTTATGAGCGAGACACAACCTGATATCGGGGATGATCAACCAGCAGAAAGTGGCAGTTACGGCGCGGAACAGATTAAAGTTCTTAGAGGGCTTGAGGCCGTACGTAAACGTCCAGGTATGTATATTGGTGACACGGATGATGGAACCGGCTTGCATCATATGGTGTATGAGGTTGTCGATAACGCCATTGATGAAGCGCTTGCCGGTCATTGTGATGCCGTGTATGTGATTTTGAACGCAGATGGTTCTGTGACCGTGAATGATAACGGGCGCGGTATTCCGGTCGATATTCACCCGGAAGAGGGCGTATCTGCGGCAGAAGTTATCATGACACGCCTGCATGCCGGTGGTAAGTTTGATCAGAATTCCTACAAAGTGTCCGGTGGTCTGCACGGTGTTGGTGTGTCCGTTGTGAACGCGCTTTCATCATGGCTGAAAATGCGTATCTGGCGTGATGGTAAGCAGTGGGAAATGAAATTTGAACATGGTGAGGCTGTTGAATCGTTGGAGCCTACAGGTCCATCCGATGGAAAATCGGGTACGGAAGTGACGTTTATGCCGTCAACCGAGACATTCACCATGGTAACGTTTGATTTCAAGACGCTGGAAAACCGGTTGCGTGAACTTGCGTTTTTGAACTCCGGTGTACGTATCATTCTTAAGGATGAACGTGAGGATGAACCGCGTGAGGAAAAACTTTATTACGAAGGCGGTATCAAAAGTTTTGTGGAATGGCTTGACCGTTCACGAAACGCGCTGTTCAACCCGCCAATCATGGTGATGCAGGAAGATGAAAAAAGCGGCATTACGGTTGAGGCCGCGATGGAATGGACAGATTCCTACCATGAAACTATGCTGTGTTTCACAAACAACATTCCGCAGCGTGATGGCGGTACGCATCTTGCTGGTTTTCGTACTGCTTTGACGCGTACGATTAACAAGTACGCTGAGGATACAGGGCTTTTGAAACGTGAGAAAGTGGCCCTGAACGGTGATGATATGCGTGAAGGATTATCTTGCGTGTTGTCCGTGAAGGTTCCAGACCCAAAATTCTCGTCCCAGACAAAAGATAAACTCGTGTCATCAGAGGTTCGTCCGATTGTTGATTCTGCAATTTCCGAGTGTTTGAGTACGTGGTTTGAGGAGCATCCACAGGATGCCAAGAAAATCGTTGGTAAGATCGTTGAGGCTGCCGCCGCGCGCGAAGCGGCGCGTAAGGCGCGGGAACTGTCCCGCCGTAAGGGCGTTATGGATGTGTCTAACCTGCCTGGTAAGCTGGCAGACTGTCAGGAAAAAGACCCGGCCTTGTCCGAACTGTTTATCGTTGAGGGGGACTGGGCTGGTGGGTCTGCAAAACAGGCACGTGATCGTAAAAACATGGCCATTCTACCGCTACGCGGAAAGATTTTGAATGTTGAACGTGCGCGTCTTGATAAAATTCTGGCCAGTCAGGAACTTGGTACACTTATTACCGCATTGGGGACAGGCGTCCATGACGACTTTAACCCTGATAAAGTGCGCTACCACAAAATCATTATCATGACAGATGCGGACGTCGACGGATCGCACATTCGTACACTTCTTTTGACGTTTTTCTACCGCACTATGCCGGAATTGATACGACGTGGTTACCTGTATATCGCCCAGCCGCCGTTGTTTAAGGTAAAACGCGGTAAGGCAAGTGAAGTGTACTTGAAGAATGAAAAGTCACTCGATGATTACCTTTTTGACACGGCATTAACCGACCTGACATATGAAGACGGTAACGGTGCAACGCGGGCAGGAAATGATCTACGTGATATCGTTGAAAAGGCACGTGCCGTAAAAAACAGTATCGTTAATCTTGGTGACCGGATCAGCAATAAATTCGTGGCAGAGCAGGCGGCGATTGAAGGCCTTCTGGATAATCGTTTTAATGAAGATGCCGATGCGGCCGTTAAGGCGGCAACCGCGTTTGCAGAAAAACTCGATTCACTTGCCAAACAGCTTGAAAAAGGATGGAAGGGTGAATTTACACCTGTGGGCGGTTTTGTGTTCTACCGGACAGTGCGCGGCGTAACAGAAACCGTACGAATTTCACCGGAACTACTGCGTCATGCGGATTCCGTGAAGATTTTGAAACATAAAGACTGGCTGCATGAAACATTTGCCACACCAGGCGAACTCAAAATCACGGAAAAGACATCTGCTCGTATTTTGGGGCCAACCGAGCTGGTTGATCGTATTCTTGAGGTTGGACGTAAAGGCCTGCAAATTTCCCGATATAAGGGTCTTGGGGAAATGAACCCTGACCAGCTTTGGGAAACGACGCTTGATCCTCATTCACGTACGCTTATTCAGGTGAAGATCGAGGACGCCGCCGATTCCGATCAGGTGTTTTCAACGTTAATGGGTGATGTTGTGGCACCGCGCCGTGAATTTATCCAGAAGAACGCATTGAAAGTCAGTAATCTTGACATATAAATTATTACCGCATTCATTTTTTTAAGAAGGAGCATTCTGCAATTCGCAATTTTAAACTCATTAAAGGTCTAAAAACAGATCTTTTTGTGCCATTGTTTCTAGCCTTACTAATTTAAGTAAACCACAACGTAAACGTAGCTTTTATTCTAGAGAGCGTTTTGTGATTGACTAAATCTGTTGAACAAAATTT
>JAUICS010000125.1 GCA_030427765.1 Alphaproteobacteria bacterium | reverse complement strand
CGAGCCGGGGGCGCGCATCCGCGAAGAGCTTTCCAACGGCGTAGTGAGAGGTATGGTGCGTGTCGATCGTGTAGTTGAAGAGTTCTTGCGGGATGCCGTACTTGTAGGTCATCAGTTGGCCGATATCCTGACCGGACATTTCGGCCCATCGCACCAGATTGGCCATGGAAATATCAATAATCATACTGCCGTCATCAAGGTTCTTTTTACCCGTTGCCGGATCAATGACGGGCAGGTCGGCACGTTCCGTTTCAATTCGTGCAATTTCATCGTGGATAAGGCCTTGCGTTTCTGCCGGAAGAGTTTTGATACTGTCACGAAGGGCATTCATGCCGTTTTTCGGTTCAACACCGGCGGCTTTCAATTCATCCCCGAATGTTTCGAATAAATCGGCGTAGTAACTTTGAATGGCATCGCCTAAAAATTCGCCATCCGTTTTTGTCATCATGGTGGCCTTTAGGTGGATTGACGGCATAATGCCGTCACGGTCGGCCGCCGCAAATTGGTTGTCGTAAAATTCACGTAGCGCAGTGCGGTTCATGAAGGCGGCATCAATAATGCTTCCTGGCGTTGTTTTGATACCGGTCTTCAGGCGGGTTACGTTTTTATCGCCATCAATAAATTCGATATGTAGCGTTTTTGCCGCATCCATGGTGACCGACTGTTCCGATGATTTGAAATCACCGCCATCCATATGAACAACGCGGGTTTTCGAGTCCGGTGACCATGTACCCATCGCATGCGGGTGCTTTTGGGTATATGCCTTAATGGAGGCGTGCGGAAAACGTTCGGAATTTCCCTGACGCAGAACCGGGTTGACGATGCTGCCAACCAATCCATCGTATTTTTCTTTAGCATCATTGTAATCGGGCAATTCAAATCCTTGTGCGCGCAAGTCCTTTATGGCCTGCATGACTTGCGGCACGGTGGCGCTGACGTTCGGAAGTTTTAAAACCATAGTGCCCGGTTTTTTGACGGCATCGCCAAGGCGGGATAGGTCATCCGGCCCATACCCAAATGCGGCCAAAATGCGACCTGATAACGTGATATCGAAATCATCGACCCTTAGCATTGCAGATTCCAGAAATATATCGGCAAGTGGATCAAAAAATTTTTGTGCCGCCGCCGGTGATTCCTCAACAAGTGTGCGTGCTAAAACCATCCCATGTTCTGTTGTCATTTTTTATTCCATAATTATTTGTGTGCATTATTTATAGAAAAAAAGTGGTTTTTAGTAAATGGCATTTCTAATAAAACATAAGTTTCTGTTGGCTTATTTTGGTTATGCCTTGCCCTTATTCTTTAAACAGACCATGTTAGAAAGATGCAGGTTAATATGGCTGTTCACGATGAACCACAATACATACAGGGGTTAAACCCTCCTCAGCGTGAGGCCGTTGAAACAATCGACGGCCCGCTTCTTGTCCTCGCTGGGGCGGGGACGGGGAAGACGCGCGTTCTGACAACCCGACTGGCACATATCATCAATTCGAATAAGGCGTTTCCGTCACAAATTCTGGCCGTAACCTTTACCAATAAGGCGGCGCAGGAAATGAAATTCCGCGTGTCTGATTTATTGGGTGGTCAGACGGTCGAGGGATGGTGGCTCGGCACATTCCACGCCTTGTCGGCGCGTATGCTTCGCCGTCATGCGGATTTTGTGGGGCTGGGTAGTAATTTTACCGTCATTGATACGGACGATCAGGTGCGTTTGGTCAAGCAGCTTATGGAGCCTGAGAATATTGATGTCAAGAAATGGCCGCCAAAGGTTATCGCCGGATATATAAGCAAGTGGAAGGACCGTGCCCTTCGTCCCGAAGATTTGAAAATGGATGATGTCGGTGATGTGGCAAATGGCAAGGCGCTCAAGATTTACAGGCAGTATCAGGACCGTTTGAAATTGATCAATGCCTGCGATTTTGGTGATTTGCTTCTCCACATGATTCATATTTTGAAGGCTCAGGCCAATAGCCACGTTCTGGCCGATTATCATCGCCAGTTCAAATACGTGATGGTGGACGAATATCAGGATACAAACGTTGCGCAGTATTTATGGTTGCGTCTTTTGGCGCAGGGTTCAGGAAATATATGCTGCGTTGGTGATGATGATCAGTCGATTTATGGCTGGCGCGGGGCCGAGGTTGGAAATATTCTGCGGTTCGAGCATGACTTTCCGGGGGCAAAGATTGTCAGGCTGGAGCAAAATTATCGTTCCACCGGCCATATTTTATCGGCCGCAAGTGGAGTCATTGCGAATAATCAGGGGCGTCATGATAAGACGTTGTGGTCCGATCAGGGGCATGGTGAAAAGGTTGTTGTAAAGGGCCTATGGGACGGACAGGCGGAAGCCCGATGGGTCGCCGAGGAAATTGAAAGCCTACAAACCAAGAAAGTGTCACTGAATACAATTGCCATTCTTGTGCGCGCGGGTTTCCAGATGCGAGCCTTTGAAGAACGTTTAAATCAAATAGGAATACCGTATAAGGTTTTTGGTGGGCCGCGTTTCTATGAACGGCAGGAAATTCGTGATGCCCTCGCGTATCTTCGTGTGGTGGCGCAGCCGGATGATGATCTTGCGCTGGAACGGATAATGAATACACCAAAACGCGGTATTGGAACAACAACGCTTCGATTACTTCATGTCCATGCACGCGCACAAGGCATATCGCTTTACCGCGCGATCATCGATCTGGTCGGGACGGATGAATTAAAGCCAAAGGTGAAAAATATACTTGTATCCCTGATGAAGGATTTCGACAGATGGCGTGAGCAGATTGCAACAACACATCATAGTGATCTTGCCGGTATTATCCTTGATGAATCCGGCTACACCGATATGTGGCAGAATACAAAAACACCCGATGCACCGGGACGTCTTGAAAACCTTAAAGAATTTACGGCGGCGATGGCCGAATTCGAAACGTTAGAAGATTTTCTAGAGTATGTTTCATTGGTTCTAGAAAATAATAATAACGAAAATGTTGATAGCGTAAATCTCATGACATTGCATGCGGCTAAAGGTTTAGAGTTTAATATTGTTTTCCTTCCCGGGTGGGAACAAAACCTGTTTCCATCACAGAGGAGTGTGGATCATCAGGGGATAGAAGAAGAACGCCGTCTTGCATATGTAGGCATTACCCGCGCACGTGAGAAATTATACATATCTTATGCGGCTAGTAGGATGATGTATGGGGAGTGGATAAATACAATCCCCTCACAGTTTGTAAATGAATTACCGGCCGATCACGTTGAAACGGAAATGGATATTAGTTCGAATACGCATATAAGCGCAGTCGGTCGTTCATCACATTGGGACAGTTCCGGCCATTGGGATAAATCAGGAATACGCTCACGCACGCAATCCAGCCGGTCAATCGCCAATAATTATAAGGCCGATATGGCCCAAAAATCAGAAGGGTCGAACGCGCTGGCCCCCGGAAAGAAAGTGTTTCACGATAAGTTTGGTAATGGCGTTATCGTGCATGTTGATGGTCAAAAGCTCGATATCAACTTCTCGAAATCAGGTCATAAACGTGTTATGGCCAGTTTTATCGAATTATTAGATTAGCAATAATTGGTATTCCTTTTTAAAATCCTGTTACAATAGTGTAGTAAGCACTTCGGTGTGTGGGAGTTAGTATATGAATGATATCCAAAAAGGTACCATTATGGTCGCAGAAGACGATGATCTTGTGCGTATGATGATTGTATCTGCCGTGAAAAATGCGGGGTATGCCGTGGTTGAGGCAAATAGCGGGCAAGAGGCTATTGATATTGTTTTGCAAAATCGCGGTAAGATTGATATGTCGATTATCGACCTTCGAATGCAGCCGAAGACGGGCCTCGATTTTTTATATGAGCTTGAAACCGAAGATATCAGCATGCCTTGTATTATGGTGACTGTCGATGATTCATCGGATGTTTTGATTGAAACCAGCAAGTATAAAAACATAGTCCGCGTTATGAAGAAACCAGTCAAAGTGGACGATCTTCAATCAATCATAGATCGTGTCTTTCGAAAAATTCAGGCGGCGTGATCAGTTTTATTTATGGTTGCTAATTATTTTATGCGCAACTATAATATATAATATGACTGATGCAAATTCTCCAAAAACTGTTTTGATTGCTGAAGATGAGCCGGATTTACGTGATCTTCTGCGATGTGCCGTTGATATTAATGGATATAACGTTGTTGAAGCCTCTGATGGTGAAGAGGCCTATGATATCGTTAAATCCGGTGTTGTCGACCTTGCTCTGGTGGACCAGCGTATGCAGCCAAAAAGCGGTTTTGATTTTGCCCTGGACCTACGTATAGATGGTATAGATTTACCCATTATCCTTATCACCGGCGACACCAGCAATGATCTGCTTGTTAAGGCCAGCGGTTATAAAAATATTGTACGGGTTATTAAGAAGCCGTTTGACCTTAGTGAAGTGTCAGAAACTGTAAAAAGAACACTTGATCGTAAATCGGCCTAAAAAACGTCCGTAATCTCCGGATTTCTTTGAAATATTAATACTAATGCGCTATATTAATAGTGCTGGCTTGCCAGCTATAACGCTAAACGCTTTGCGGAATAAGCGTTGTGGACCCGGGGGCAGTACCCGGCGGCTCCACCACTTTTGTTAGTGGTTTTATCCGTTCAACACAGGCGGCGGGGCCGAAACAGGATCGACACGCGTAGTAAAGGTAAAGTTTGCGTTCGGCATGATACCGCCGTGATGGGTCATTTTTATAAATGCAAACGATAACTTTGCGTTCGTAGCCGCTAACGACAACTCTGTTGTTGGTGATGCTATCGCTGCTTAATTTAGCAGCTTAGTGCTACATTAAAATTCCTGCGGAACTGAACACTTCGTAGGTGGGGCATGGGCCGGCCTAGCAACAGAACAGGCCCATTTTTTATATCCAGAAAATTTGTGTTGAATATCCGGGCCGGTTTGCGGTAGAGTGCAAACCAGAAAGATTGCTTTATGTTAAACAAATTAATGCTTGAGAGTGTTGGTGCCAAAACCCGACCGACCATCGTCGGCTGGGATTGCTGCTGCGTGCGTTGATAGACTGACATAAAATCTCTCTGTCAACGGGCAAGTGGCCAGTTGGCAGAACCATACGAGATTTAATCTCCCATAAAATATAGGAATTGTTCTGCCTCATCATAACTTTTGATGAAGGTAACGACATATGCGTAACAAACATAATTGGCGCGATAGAAAGGATCGCCCAAAGAAATATAAATGTTCAAAACGAACGTATAAAGAAAATAGGCAAGGATATACATTCCGGTGTTGTCATTGCAGAAACATTGTTGGCTCTAACCCCGATATGGGAACAATACACCGTA
>JAUICS010000124.1 GCA_030427765.1 Alphaproteobacteria bacterium | reverse complement strand
ATCTATTACAGTATTTTGGTAATTATATTGCCTTTGCCCCTGTGCTGGCCGTAAACATGCTGAAAAGTATGAAGGCAATCGAAGAGAATGCTGAGGCCGCATCGACAGTTAAAGCAGAGCTTAAGGATACACTCTCGTTATAGGCACTTAGCCCTTATTCTTAAGCGCTTCGTATTTTGTGAGGGCGGTTTCGATGGCCGGCGGAAAGTCACGACGTTCAACAAATTCTTGTCCGCCTGCTTTACGTGTCATGGATAGTTCAAGCGCATTCACAAGCATCTCTGCAACCTCTTTATCTTCCTGATAAATGGCGAATTCTAGGGCTGATAAAATTTTGTCGCTCAAGCGTTCATGTGTCATGTGTCTATCCTTTGTAAATCTTCCTAAGTATTTAATCGGAACGCGGCATTGTTTTCAAGTGTGTGTCACATCATGCATACAAAAATGCTGTTTATGTTGCCGAATATAAAAAGTTGAACAGTTCATCAATAAACACACGCCGTAATTCATCGCGTTCCATGATGATTTCATGTTTTGCATCGGGTATGTGAACCTGATGTGCGTTTGGCATGAATTTGGATGCACGGAAGATGGCACGGTTGCTAACCAGTTTTTCCTCCCCGCAACTGAATAAAAGGCTTGGTGTATATATGTTTTCCAGCGTATCTGTTTTACGCAATACCATACATGATTTAATCGCGGCCCGAACCCATCCCCATGTAACATTTCCGGTTTGCAACGCTGGATTTTTCTTTGGCCAAATGTTGTTCAATACATTACGGGCGGGATCACTTGAAAGAATACTGTCTTCAATATTATCGGGATGTATTGTGTCATCCCAGTCATGGCCACCCGGAACATATGATTCACTGCGGTAACGGCACACGGATCGTGCAATCATATAATACGTTGCCAGCGGCAAATGCGATAAAACCTTAATCCCGAACATGGGTGCCGATGCGACATAGGCACTAAATACATCAGGATGTTTTATGATGTAACGCAGGCCGATATTCGCCCCCATCGAATGCGCGAGCATGACTTTCGGCAGGTCCAGCGGGAAATGGGTATTCATATATTTGATAAGACAGTGCAAATCATCTGCTTCGTGATGAAACCCAAGGGAGTGCCGTTTTTGTGAATTCTTGATAAGGCGCGATGATTTTCCCTGACATACCCAATCAAACGTCACGACGGCGTAATTTTCACCAAGCAGATTATGCGCAAGTTCAAAATATTTTTCCGCAAATTCACCAAGTCCGGGAAGAATAACCACAATCGCCTTAATGCCCTTGTAATTCGGTACAACATGACCGATGCGCAGCTTATGCCCGTTTGCATTTGTTACGTATTCCCATTGCCAGTTTTTTGGGGGATGAAAACGCTGTTCCAGCTGCAGCGGCGTATTGGTTTCCGGATTATCCGGCGTATGAATGTCTGGGGTTTCTATTAACATACAATCATCTGGTTTAGGCACATATTATGCCACAAGATGATTATACCCGTCTTGATTATCCTTATCCATACCGTCGTTATCCGGTGGAGGAATGCGGATGAAACCCGTTCCAATGTCGTGTGAAACGCACCGGATAACATCGGCCAGTCTGCGTTTTACATCAGGATTAGGGTCGTAAGGCAGTCCGTGCATGCCCTCAATCGTTTCCACATGTGCATTAATATCGGTTGCAAATTGCTTAATGGCATCATTGCAAACCAAATCCTCCATTGTGGCTTCGATACAGGTGAATTCAATGTCCATGTCGCGGAAGATATGGAGATTGTCCATGATACGCTGCTGCGCCTTTTTGGCTTCGTGCAGGATACCTATTTCGAAATCAAACCGATCGCGAAGCATTTCCAGTTCGTCTTCGCGTCCTTCACATTGTTCTTGTAAATAGGACCTTAGCTCCTTACGTGTGAAGCGCCGGAAAAACTCCACGGCATCGGTAGGAAAATCACTCAAAGACACGTTTTTGATGATTTCAGGAGGTACGATGCCGAGGAGGGTTTTATAAAAACCGGGTTTTAACGCCAGGAACGGCGTTACCAGAACGGCTTTTGAAAACGGCGGCTTTTGGTGCGGATTCTTCTCATGCCAATCAAGCAGGTAATTCAGGAATATAAGTGCCCCGAGTGAATGGGCAATGGTAACGTTCGGAAGGTTTGTTTGATCAAGGGCCGCATGATTGAAGAATGATCGTAAATGCTCGGAATGTAACGAAATGGGAAGGGCGGGAAATATGTTTTTGCCATCACGTTCACGTGTGTGCAGGGACGCACCCTGACCATACAAATCATAACCGTGAACATTGAAATTGTTTTTGCGGATATCCGACATGACATCCAGATAGAAACTGCAATCCGACGTCAGACCCGTAATCAAAAACGCATTGCCGCGTGCCTGACCTAAACTGCGTCCCGTCCAATATCCAAGAATATGTGATGGATCATCCGGAAATACATATGCATTTCGTGTGAATGCGGATTCAAGTTTTTTACGCCACGCATTCGCGTTCGCGCCTTTATTCTTCCCCTGCATGACATCTCCTCAAAAGTCATGTTACGGCACACATAAATGTGCCAATTGTTAGGCACAAGTGCTTTGTTATTTTTTAAGGAATATTTAAAGGCGGAATAGTTAACGAAACATTAACGTGCCGAAATAGACACAAAATTCATTAACATCCCCTCGCCCGTTAACCGAGCTTACTCCTCAAGTGCCTTAACAATATCTTCTGTCATTTTCTTGGCATCGCCAAGTAACATCAGGGTATGGTCTTGATAAAATAGTGGATTATCGATGCCCGCATATCCGGAACCTAGGCTACGCTTGACGAATAGGACGGTTTTCGATTTTTCGACATCCAGAACCGGCATGCCGTAAATTGGTGATGTCGAATCGTTCTTTGCGGCCGGATTCGTAATATCATTCGCGCCGATCACGTAAACTACGTCTGTCTGGGCGAAATCACGGTTAATGTCTTCCAGCTCCAAAACCTCGTCATACGGTACGTTTGCCTCGGCCAGAAGGACGTTCATATGCCCTGGCATACGGCCTGCTACCGGGTGAATGGCGTAACGAACGGTAACACCTTCTTTTTTCAGAATGTCAGCCATTTCACGAAGCGCGTGCTGGGCCTGCGCCACCGCCATACCGTAACCCGGCACGATGATAACACTGGATGCATTTTTCATGATGTATGCCGCATCGTCGGCTGCACCGATTTTGGCGTTTTTATCGCCAGTGTCACCGCCGCCACCTGCGGCCTGCTCACCACCAAAGCCGCCAAGAAGGACGTTTAGGAAGGAACGATTCATGCCTTTACACATAATGTAGGACAGGATGGCACCACTCGCGCCGACAAGTGCGCCTGTGATAATAAGAAGGTTGTTTTGTAGTGTAAATCCGATACCCGCCGCAGCCCATCCGGAATAGGAATTCAGCATGGATACGATCACAGGCATATCGGCACCGCCGATTGGAATAATCATCAGAATACCAAGCGCAAGCGCAACGGCGATAATCGCCCACATATAGAATGTGGCGTTTGTCGCGCATAGCAGGATTACCAACAAAATCATCAGAAGGCCAAGACCGGCATTAAGCTGGTGCTGGCCGGCGAAGGTAACCGGCTTGCCGCTGATGGTTCCCTGCAATTTACCCCATGCGATGATGGATCCCGTAAATGTGACGGCACCGATGGCGGCACCCAATGACATTTCAATCAGACTTCCGGTATGAATGTCACCAAACACGCCGATATGATACGCCTCGGGATTATAAAATGCGGACACGGCCACAAACACCGCGGCCAAACCGACGAGTGAATGGAAGGCGGCAACAAGTTGCGGCAACGCGGTCATTTCAATTTTATGTGCAATCGTAGCACCGATCGAACCGCCAATCGCAATACACAAAAGTATCCAGAAATAACTGGCCACAATCGGCAGCATTAATGTCGTGATAATGGCGATTCCCATACCGACCATTCCAAACATCAAACCCTGACGTGCGGTTTCCGGACTGGATAACCCGCGAAGGGCCATTATAAAACATACGGACGCAATCAAATATGCAAATGAGGCAAACGTTTCCATATCGGCTTACCCTTTCTTCTTGAACATGTGGAGCATACGGCGGGTCACAATGAAACCACCGAAAATATTGATGGATGCCAGTATCACGGCCAGTAATCCCATCACTTTCGAAAATCCCCAATCCATTGGACCGGCGGCGATTAATGCACCAACAATAATCACGGACGAAATGGCATTTGTAATACCCATAAGCGGGGAGTGCAGGGCCGGTGTGACCTTCCATACAACATAGTAACCAACAAAGCAGGCCAGAATGAATACAGTGAATGCCGTTACAATGAAGGGCGCACCATCACCGTGCGTGGCGGCGGCATTGGCCAGAATTTCCGGCGTTTGTTCGGCCAGTTCTCTTGCCTTTTCGGCCATGGCCTGCAATTTCTCGGCAAGGGTTGCGGTCCCTTCAACCAGTTGTTTTTGATTATCAGTCGACATTATGTTCCTGACCTTTCTTTCGTTCCTGTCTTATCGTTCTAGCTTTTGTCAGCATCAGTTTTTTCGGCAGTTTTCCCGGCGGCTTTTTTTGGTGCTGGTTTTACCGCGGTCGTAGCTTTCTTTGCTGCTGATGTCTTTGTTGGTGTCTTTTTTGGCGCAGCTTTTTTAGCTGCCGCAGGTTTTGCGTCCGCTTTGACAAAGTTCGGATGAACAATCTTGCCGCCGCGTGTTAATGTTACCCCCTTCAGAATGTCATCGTCCCAGTCACATTTTACATCGCCTTTCTTATCCTTATCGGCCATTAGCATGACAAGGTTATAAAGGTTACGGGCATAAAGGGATGATGCATCTGTGGCCAGACGGCTAGGTGTATTCACATGACCAACGATTGTCGCGTTGTGTTTTTTGACAATTTCACCGGCCTTTGCACCTTCGACGTTTCCGCCTTGTTCAACCGCCAAATCAACCAAAACCGACCCTGGTTTCATCGATTTAACCATGGTGTCGGTCACAAGGCGCGGTGCCGGACGACCGGGGATAAGGGCGGTCGTGATGACAATATCCTGTTTGGCAATTGTTTCTTCGACAAGGGCCGCTTGTTTCTTTTTATATTCTGCCGACATTTCCTTGGCGTAACCACCGGCGGATTCGGCTTCTTTGAATTCGTCATCTTCAACGGCAACAAATGTGCCGCCTAGGGATTGGACTTGTTCCTTCGCCGCTGGACGAACATCTGTTGCGGAAACAACCGCGCCCAGACGTTTGGCCGTTGCAATGGCCTGAAGACCAGCAACACCGGCCCCCATGACAAAGACTTTTGCCGGTGGAATTGTTCCGGCCGCCGTCATCATCATCGGAAAGG
>JAUICS010000123.1 GCA_030427765.1 Alphaproteobacteria bacterium | reverse complement strand
CTTCTGGAAATGATGAAATTGATAAGGAAATCATAGAGGTCAAATCCCTTCATAACGGCACCATCACGAATAATGCGGATGTCACGGAAACTGCCTTTTTCAGGCATAATACCGCCGGCACGGTCAATAAAGCGCAGTAGTGAATCCGAAGATGCCCCTTCATATTGTCCCGGCGCGACAACGCCACCGGACACAAAGACATACACACGGGATGCGCCGGTTAGATGCGCATAAACACTTACATTCTGGTTGAACGTACGAGCGATTTGCTTTTGAACCTCGCGGTTCAGGTCGGAGCTTTTTGTGCCGCTAACCTTGATCGGGCCAACATCGGGGATAAAAATAACGCCGTTGCTGTCGACAATAAGGTCGTGGATGGATGAAATGGCGCCCCATAACGATACGGTAATCGAATCGCCATGTGCCACGACGTAATCCGGATTACGGCTTTCAGCCAATGTCGAGGCATAACGGCCGGAGAATATTTCATGACCGAAAACCGGCATTATTTCTTCATTATTGGTCAAACGTTCTTGCAGGCGTGTTTCAAAAAACTGTTGTAATGGAGCCGGAGCCTCAACATTGAACGTATCATTCGGATTTTTTGTAGTCGCCGGTGCGGTCCGCGTCATTGTTGTTTGCGGTGTATGCGTGTTTTCATCGATTTCATCAACCTCTTGCGCAAAAGATATGGTTGTCATCACGGTCAAACACATGAACAGGATAAGAAACGCAGTGAACGAATTGTGGAATTGTATTTTGTATGTCATCTAACCCTCATAATGGTCTTTGATCGCCAGATAAACAGTACTTATGACCATATAAATCAGAAGTATTGTACCGGCAATGGTAAGTGCCTTTTTGGTTGGGTAGAACCAGTCGGCAATATCTGGAATAAGCGGTTTTTGGATTGTGATCAGGTATTTTGTTTTCTTTAAGGCTTCCGTTTGAACAACTTCCCAAAGCGACAAGGCGAGTTCATAACGACTACGCGAAAATTCCTGCTGCAATATAAGACCCTCGTATTCCTGTAATTCTTCACTCAGTGCCGTTCCGCTGGAGGAAGCGAGTTTTTTACGCTCGTCCTTTATCTGCCGTTGAAGGGCATTAAGACGTGATTTCAGACTTTCAATAACCGGTGTGTCGGGTTTATGGATACGCAGTTTTTCAGCCAGTTCAACCTGTGTCTTACTGTATTCACTTTCAAGGGAGCTTATGATACCCAGAACGCTTTGCGCCGCCTGATTAGGATTTCGGTATGTAGTCAGGTTTTCACCAGACTTAACCATATTCGTCTCGGCTTCACCAAGTTGGTCGTTTGCAAAGGATTTAAAGTCTTTGTGAATTTCATCACTCAAATGATTTACGAATTCTTCGGCTTTGGAAATAATCGTTTTTGAAACGCCTTGGCATTTTTCAGGCGTATACGACAGGACCGATAGGGTTACAATATTGGCCTCATAATTCATGTCCGGAACAATTTTATCCATCATATAGGAATGAAATTCCGGCCACGGCGCATCCTGTTTCAATCTGGAAAAGTAATCAATGTTTTCGTTTGTGTAATGTTCGTTGATTTGATGCTCTTCCTCAAGTGCCTCAAGCAATTCGCTTGATTTGATATACTCGGCAAGAATATATATATCCTGTGTTCCCGATTGCCCTTGTAAAGTCTGCATAATATCCGTTTCGGTAGAGACACCGGCCCCGGGCTGCATAATAGCAAACGAACTTTTGCACACGTAAACGGGGGATGCCAGAAAGCTGTAGTATGTTATGACCGATATGGTTGGTATCAGTGCGAAAAGAATGAAACTGACTTTACCCCATGGAAATGGTGGTTTTGAGATTTCCGTCATTCTGCGATTAACTCTTCTGTCGTTGGTCGGCGTGGTTTTTTGCCCGGAACTCCCGACGATCTCTTTTCAGGCGTTTCTGCAACGGTAACTTTAGGCGGCATCTTCGCCGGTACGGGCGTGGCGATGTCTTGTGCCGTCTCGAAGTCCTTCTTATCTATCACATATGGTGCATATGTGAATATGTCAGGCTCAATCTTGAAACGCTCGACCGACTCGAAAAAACCATCTTCATCACGGCAATAAATTTCAATATGTGAATTCAGGTGGTTTTTGTTGGTGTTCGATGTTCCTGATATAACCTTGTTATAGCGCACACGGTAGCAAAACTCACTACTTGCCGAATGGTACTTATCCATCAGATACATTGTTTTGTTGTTTTCGTAGCGAATTGTTTCGCCAACCCGCATGGTCAAAAGTGATGCCTCGACATCTGATGGCAGACCGAGTGATATTGGACCGGATCGCATATTATCATCATCATTGTAATCGTTGAATCCGAGTGTTTCACATCCAGCGGTAAAGCCGGTAATGGAAATCAAAAGACATGCAGAAAGAAGACGATTTATGATGTTGTTATGCAAGGGCATGCTCTTAAAAAATGATGTGTTGAAATACCAGTAGATAAACTTTTGGCGCGATCTTATTTAACGAAACCAGAGAGGGAGGCTAAAATCAATCCGATTTGCCCGCTTTCTAAGGTTTCATGCACATATTTATCTTTGGGATAGCGTATACCGGCGGTATAAATCAAGTAATTTGTCATATGTTTTTTGTTCTCAGACGTATTATGGTTTTGTAACTCCAGCATTGGCGGATGATCACCGTATACGGCCAGAATAAGTGGCCTGTCCAAATTCTTGCTATTGTCCTTGAAAATTGCCAGCATTTGGTCAAGCCCATTGAGATGGTAGACGTATTGACGAAGGGGTTCAGGCAACAATGCAAAATCTTTATAGGCCGGGTCGCTTCGTTCTTCCGAACACAAGCGGTCTTTGCCCCATGGGCCATGCCCTTCCATAGTTATGAGGAATGAAAATGCCGGTCCGGTCGATTGATGCAGTTTGTTGATCGTGTAGGTCGCAATTTCATGGTCCGCGACATGCTGGCCACGTTGCGAGGCATATTTAAAGGCGGCTTCATCGATGAATTCATCAAATCCCAGTTTCGGGTAGGTATTATGCCGGTCAAAGAAACGACCGCTGAATGGATGGATGGTATAATTTGAATATCCATGTTCCGATTTTAAAAAATGCGGAAGGCTCCATATATCGGTTTTCTTTTCGGGCATGCTTAGGAATGGGTTATATCTGTGATGCCCGAGATTTTTGTTATCTTTACCCGTTAAAACAGAAAATTCGGTGCGCATGGTGTTTGCCCCCCACGCGGGTACATCAAAATACCCCGATAGATTATCTTGTTTCAGGGATGCCCATGTCGGCATGCATTTTTCAATGTCACTCTGATTTTCAAGAATTCGTTCTGGTGCGATAAACGATTCTGCTTGAATTAACACGATATGCGGGCATTTGTCAGATGATGGCTTTTGATCGGAAAATACCCAGTTAGGGCTTTTCTTATATACATCTTGTTTACGGTTAAGCCTGACATTCATTCCCGTTAACCATAAAACGGCATAAAGACCGTAAACAGAAATATTATGCTCAAGTTCCAAGGGCGGCAGGCTCAGTTTTTTAAAATATTTAACCTCCAGATATGTATAGGCAATGGTAATTCCAATACATATCAAACTGAATATACCCAGTGAGAGGCGTGTATACAGCGAGATGAGTAATCCATGCTCCTGCATAAACATGATGCCGATGATAACGGTAATAAGTCCGATGAATGCGAAGAAACGTGTATACCCTAAATAACCAATATAAAGGCCCGGATGATCGACGACTTGTTTTGCGAGAAAAAAATCCTGAAAAACCAGGGGTTCTTTTAAAATGGCCTGTTTCGCAATACTGACCCCGAAAACCCCAAGGAATAAAGAGGTGGTCAGCAACATACTAAATAGCGGTAATGATGTTACGCCAAGGAGCAGCATAAATATAGCGAGGTAGGGTATAACGGTAAAAAATATAAAGATTTGGGAAGAGAAATCGTTTTTTGCAATATCTTGCCCGTTATCCTGTTTTATCAGGCTGTCGCTATACCAATGACTGGTTATGACCACGGGCGTAAGGCCGGCAACACAAAGACAGAGGCAGTAAAAAATTTCAAAACTCATCATATCCGGATATCGTTCCCGTTCTTAAGGGGCAACTCGCATTACCCATTTTGTCATGATGCGGTCATGCACGCTTCTGGGTAAACATTTTCCGATGATAGATGCCCAGTAAAGGCGTTTCGGGAAACCAATATAGGTGGCGCCTTTATCAATGCCGTGTTTTATGATTTTGGCGGCGTTATCGGCGTTCATTTTGAACGGTTTTCCGCCCTTTAAACGCCGTTCCATTTCTGTGTCTACAAAGCCCGGCGTAATAACGGATACGCCGATATTCTTTTTGCGGAGTGCGGCACGGATAGAGTTTCCGTAGCTAAGCATTGCAGCCTTGCTGGCAGAATATCCTGCGCAGTATGGAAGAGCGGATATGGCGGCAATGGAGCTGGTTAAAGCAATATGCCCTTTCTGTGCCTCAATCATTTTTGGCAGGCACGCTTCGATCAACGCGACGGAACCAAGAAAGTTTACATCCATTTGTTTCTTTGTATCCATGTATGACTCATGCAATGCGCCTTTGGGCGCGCCGAGTGCCATGCCCGCATTGGCAATAACAACGTCGGGGGCACTATAATTCATCATAATATTTCGGCACGCATCCTCGCTGCGTGTTGAATCGGCCAGATCGATGCTGACGGACACAATTTTTGCGCCCTTTTTTGCGCAGATGGACTCTGTTTCGTTTAATTTTTCAAGGCTGCGGCCAAACAAAATCAATGTTTCCGTTTGGTCGGCATATAGTGCGGCGAGGGCGCGACCTATTCCGCTTCCGGCACCTGAAATGACAACTGTATCAAAGGTTTTTTTCATAGATTCTATATGTCCGTGTGTATTCGGAAGGCAATTTTTTTACCAGATTGAGTATGGCGGCATTGTCTTCCAGCATCCAGCTAATTTCAATGGCTTTTACATTGTTTTTGAGGGCGGTTTTTAGGCATTGTGCCATCATGCCGGATGATATGTATGCTCCGGCCGCCGTATTCCGAAGCGATGGGTGGATACATATAATTGGAATACGCGTGGTGTGAAATGAGCCCGTGTAGAGACGGTATCCCAGTTTTAATGTGTTAAAAATCCCGAGTTTTCCATTTAAATCCCTGATTTTTTCATCAACGTTAGGGATGAGTGATAACATTCCGACCGGTTTATCGCCCTGCCATGCCATAATCATCCAATCATCGAATAATACCGGCTTCATGAAGCCGTATAAGAAATTGCTTTCTTCATATGATACCGGTGTTGATTCCCAATTGAATGCATACCCTTGGTTATACAGGCGGCGCATGTCATCTGGGTATTTCGGGTAGTCCTTAGCCTTTATGGGTTGGATAGAAAGATCAGTTGATAGTTGTGGAGATTTGGCCGTAATCCGTTCAAACCGATCCAGCCAATCTTTTGAATGTTCTGTGTTGTGCGTAT
>JAUICS010000122.1 GCA_030427765.1 Alphaproteobacteria bacterium | reverse complement strand
GCGGCGATAATTATGACGGTGTCGAGAGTGCTTACCTATCCGGCCAAGCACTCGCCAAGGCCATTTTAGACACCTAAAGCCCGATATTCTGGTTGAGTTTAAGCGTGTCGATCATATCAAATATCTGAGACATTTCGGCGATAATACTGCGGCAATCATCATTGAAATCCAGCTTGCTGTATACTGATTTCGGTTCAAAGAAATTCTTATACGTTGACAGCGTAATCAGCAAGTTTTGTCCATGGAAGCAGCATTGTATGGAGTTCGATCCAAACGTATCGGACAGTTTCAAAAGACGCTCCATAAATGCCGTTGTCAGAAGGTAACGTGCCTCAACCTGATCGGATGAAAACACCTCGAATATCTTCTCGAATTTTGGGTCCTCAAGCCGTACCGTATCGTATTTGGAAAGTTTGCCACGCAACCAATTTCCTAAACCGCCTGAGTCCTTAGTGATAACGGTTTGCCCCTTGAAAGATTTATGCATTTGAAAGGTTATAATCAGGCCCTTAAACACGGTTTTGAGTTTGCGTTTCTTCCCGCTGTTCTTCCATTTGCGTAAATGGGCATCAACTATTTCAATATCAACACCTTTATAATGCCCATTAATGTCATCCTCATATTTTTCCCTATCAAAATCGGGAATAATTTCCGTGTGGCGCAATGTGCGTGCGGAAAAATTGCTGGTGCTTTTGTACGAAAACCCATCACCAAAGAAGGCAAATATGCGTGGAAAAATTGTATCTTTAATCTTAAGCCGGAATTTGTTGGTGTGATATTGAATATATCCACCCGCCGCGATCAATATTATCACGCAGCCAATGATAGTAAAAACATAGGGATCGTCCTTTGTTTCCGCAGCATTATTTTCAAGAAAAATCAATAAATACAGGAATATAAGCGCAATGGCACCACCGACGATAGTTAGCGGCACAAATGCCATTTTCACTTTTGATTTAAGTGCTAGGCGGTTCTTTTCAAACTCATTTACATGCGGATCAATGTAGGTTTGTTTGTATTCAATGAATGAACGTGTGCTCCCATCCGCTACGCGAACCGTCTCCAATGACACGTTATATTTTGACATGGATATAACTTAGCTACTTAAGATATTGGTCCGCATCAACCGGAGCTTTTGATGCCTCATCCGCCTCATAAAACGGCATGTCGGAAATCTTGATCATTTTCGCAATCACGCTGCTTGGGAAAATTTCAACGGCGTTATTAAGTTCCGTTACGGCGGAGTTATAAAAACGGCGGGATGCGGCAATATGTTCTTCAACCTCGTTATATGTCTGCTGGGCCTGTACCATTGTCTGGTCGGATTTCAGGTCGGGATAATCCTCAACGGCGATCATCAATTTGCCCATTTTACCGGCAAGCATTTCAGCGGCTTTCAAATGTTCTTCGACTTCCGCTTTCTGTTCACGGTCATAGTCCTTTGTCACCTGCGCGCGCAGTTCGGTAATATCCGTAAGCAGTTCCTTTTCATGCTCCATAAACTTCTGGGCTATTTTCAAAATATTCGGAATAAGGTCGGCCCGTTTTTTAAGCTGCACATCAATGCCTGACAGAGCCTCTTTCGCCTTATTCTTCTTTTGAACCAGCGAGACGTAAAGGTAATAACCAATACCGCAAATAATGAGAATAATAATAAATGAAGTGCTCATACAAAATCCTTTTCAAAACGTTTGTAAAAAATACGGAAGTTTGGGGAAACCATCTCAAAGCCACTTTAAGATAATATGCCAAAAAGGAATTTTTACCAATATGCCGGTTATTTATTTATGCAGGCTGCAACGGATCCGTTACAGCTTCTTGTTGGATAGAATCAGAATGGGTTTTTCGAGGTCCGTCCCTATCAAGGACACGTCCAAGATCTTCCGCCATTCTTTGCGCCGCGACAATCGAGGTCTCTGCCATAGCCTTTTGTTGTCGTATGCTAATATCGTATCCAACCAATATACCACGCACAATTGAGTGCCTGAGTTTATCAAGCTGTTTATCAAACAATATTTTTGCCTGAAACTGGAAAAAACTCATATGATCACGGAATTCACTATTCATCTGCTCCATCCCCCGGCTTTCACGTAGAAACGTCATAGCGTTGCCGTATTCTAGGCGAGCTCTTTGTATCTGCTCGATAACAAAACTCCGTTGGCGCGGGTTAATCTGCATGTCAAAACCTGTAACCACTTCATGACGCTCTTTCCAGATTTCGTCGGCAACATCCAGAATGCGGTCGAACAAATCTTCACGGGTCAGGCGGTCTTCATCGGACATGATATCATTTTTGTGGATTTGGAAACGTGTCAGAGCGTTAACCTCCTCCAAGACACCGTCGATTTCATCGTCAAAAATGCTGCGCCCATCCTGAGGGAAATGTCGTGTGATAATATCACTCACCAGATTTTCAAATATCAAGAACATATAGTCTTGAAGATCCTCACAATCTTCCATGTCAAAATCGGATTCAAATACGCGCTGTGCCATCTTCATGAAGCGGTCGTCGTTTTCGCCCTCGACATTACCGTATTTAATAGTGTGCACACGTGCATCCATATCGAAATTTTCGGCACGCTTCAGGGCATAACGCATACTTTTCGTGATCATCGGATCGTCAATGACTTCGTCCTTGTCCATACCAAGACGTTTCAATAACCCAATCATTCTGTCGCGCAAATTCATGCGTATAAATAACCCGTCATCGCATGACCTTATCGCCATGGTCCGGCCCGGTTCACCCTGACGACCACAGCGTCCACGAAGCTGTTTTTCCGACCGTGTATCCAATGTTCCAAAAACATACAGGCTCAATCCACCGGCATCACATACCTGGTCATATGCAGACCTATCCTTACCGCCGAGTTTTATATCCGTTCCGCGTCCTGCCATTGGTGTCGAGATTGTTATGGCACCCGGCAAACCCGCATTTTCAACTATTTCCGTCTCGCGGTGTGTTGTATCAATGCATAAAATATCGGGTTTTGGATAATCATTTTCGGAAATAATTGTAAGAATATCATCATCATTCTTTATTATTTCAAATATTGCCTTCGCCGTCGCATCATCCGCAGCACCAACCAAAACCGGACGACCCGCTTTCAAATCCTCGATAATTTGAGTTTTAAGTGTATCAATTTGCGTGGACTGATCGAGTACGAATTTGTCGTCGCATTCGAGAACGGCACTCGGCTTATTACGGCCAATCACGTTTGTTTCAACACCAAAAACCTCATAAATTTCTTTCGCGGCCTCTGCCATACTGCCACTCATCCCGACAACATTTCGGTATTTTGAGCAGTAATATTGTATGGAAATTTTATCCTGTTGCTCGGTTTCGGCCAAAATTTTGACATTTTCTTTAGCCTGTAATGCCTGCTGTAAACCGTTATTGTAACTTCTACCTGGCATTTTCCGTTTTGTTTGCTTATCAATCAATACGATTGAATCTGTTACACCGTCATCCTGCGGTAAAACGGCATAGTCCTTATTACGGTCAAACAAAAAATGCGCCATCAACGCAGGTTTGATATAAACACTCAGGAAATCATTCATGGAATTGATATCAAAATTCTCGTCACTATTCTGATCATCCGGCAGGGATGCCCTATATATTTCCTCAAAAAGATTTTGTCCCTCATCCGTCAACGTGACTTGCCGTGACTGCAAATCCACATCAAAGTATTTTTCATCTTCATTTTCGGATGACGCTTTCTGCCTTATCGTTTTAATAATGTCGTTTGCGAAGATAATATTTCGTTCTTCATCGGCCTCAACACCGCCGTGGCGATTTGATATGATCAGCGGTGTCGTCCCATCATCAATAAGAATTTGGTCAGCCTCATCCAAAATCAGGAAATTCGGTTCACGGGGTTGAACCGGATCGTCATTGCCGTAATTCAGACGCGTTTTCAGATAGTCAAAACCGAATTGTGAAATCGTTCCGTACGTTACATCGCAATTATACGCCTGTGCCCTGTTACGTGGCGGCATATCACTCACGATCATGCCTACGGATAACCCCATGCCTGTATATACAGGATGCATTTCCTCAATATCCCGTTGCACCAGATAATCATTCACAGTAGCAATATGAACGCCTTTTCCGGCATAAGCGTTCAAAACCGCTGCCAGAACCCCGACAACCGTTTTTCCCTCACCGGTTCCCTGATCACACATACGGCCATCATCAAGACTTAACGCAGCCTGAAGCTGAACATCATAGGGATTGATATTGAGTTTACGTCGAATGGTTTCACAGGCATATGCAAGGATTTCATTACGAAGTCCCATATCGTTTTCATCCGTGTCATTTTCATCCGTTTCCGTGAGGGTCGCGCGCCAAATCGCGGATTTTTCCTGAACCTCCTGAAAAAAGGTATCATCATCCTGACTGGACAATGTATCTCTTAATGCATTGATGTCATGAATATTTTCTGCATAACGTTCCGCAACCATTTCTGGATCGGAAAGATAATGCTGCCCCAGCTTTTGCCAGATACCGGCAAAATATGTGAATATAGGCTTCAAAATCATAATATTGCGTTATACCACAATAAATTATGTAAACAAAGTCTAAATATCAACAATCAAACTATTCAACGGTAACAGATTTTGCAAGGTTACGCGGCTGGTCCACATCCGTCCCCTTTGCCACCGCAACATGATAGGCCAGAAGCTGTACCGGAATGGCATACAGGATCGGCGCAACAAACGGATGAACAGGGCCCATAGCGATAATCCATTCACTTTGTTCTTCCAAAATCTTTGCGCCTTCATCATCGGTCAGAAGCAGGATAAGCCCGCCCCGCGCCACTGTTTCCTGAATATTCGACACCATTTTGTCAAACAACGATGAATTCGACGGAGCAATCGACACAACCGGAACATTTTCATCTATCAAAGCAATCGGACCATGTTTCATTTCGCCGGCGGCATACCCCTCGGCATGTCTATACGAAATTTCCTTTATCTTAAGCGCCCCTTCCAGTGCAAGCGGATACAGTGAACCGCGCCCGAAATATAGCGTGTCCTTTACCTCGAAAATATCACGCGCGATGGCCTTGATATTCTCATCATGCTCTAGCGCCTCCGCCGCCACTTGCGGTACATGGCGCAGAGCCTGCGCATATTCTTTTTCTGTCTGGGCATCAATAACGCCTTTCTTCACACTCATGGCCAGTGCCAGACATGCCAAAGTCGTAAGCTGGGTTGTAAACGCCTTAGTAGAGGCCACACCAATTTCCGGTCCGGCCAATGTGTGCATGACAAAGTCCGATTCACGTTCAATCGTGCTTTCAATCGTATTGACGATAGAGAGGATTTTTTGCCCTTCCCGTTTGCAGTACCGAAGGGCCTCCAGCGTATCAAGCGTTTCGCCGCTTTGTGATACAAAAATGGCCACGCCGTCTTTCGGCAATGGGGCTTCGCGGTACCGGAATTCGGATGCAATATCAATTTCGCAGGGAATACGTACAATCTGTTCAAACCAATATTTCGCAACCA
>JAUICS010000121.1 GCA_030427765.1 Alphaproteobacteria bacterium | reverse complement strand
TTCCGCCGCTTATGCCTCAAATGATTGGGAGACCGCTTTGTCCGTTGGTGATGATATTTCCAAACTGCCGTGATTTAGAACCATACACGGGAATTTGTATTTTTCAATAAGCTGCAGGTTGTGTGTGGCAATTACAATCGTTGTGCCCATCCGGTTTAACTGGTCAAACAAATTCATCAGGCGCAGGCCGATAACATCGTCAAGGTTACCAGTCGGTTCATCGGCGAGGAGGAGTTTAGGGCGTGTAATAATGGCGCGTGCAATGGCCACACGCTGCTGCTGCCCCCCTGATAACGTACTTGGCAGGACGTTCATATGATCACCAAGGCCAACCCATTGTAATAATTCTTCCACATTGTTACGGATTTCACGTTCCGGCTTACCCATAATCCGTAGGGGCAACGCCACATTTTCGAAGGCCGACATGTGGGGCAATAACCGGAAATCCTGAAAAATAATGCCGATGCGCTTGCGTATGTCGGCAAGCTGCATTCGGTTTAAACTGCCGATATTGTTGTCAAACATAGATATCTGCCCGCGTGTAGGGCGCTGGCCAAGGTAAAGCAGGCTCATAAGCGAGGTTTTACCCGCACCACTCGGGCCGATCAGGAAATGAAACGATCCTGGCTCAAGCTCGAAGCTCACATCACTAAGAATTTCGGGGCCAACACCGTAACGAAGCCCAACATATTCAAATTTAATCATGTGTGCTTCCCTTTATTCCATCCGCGCCCTTGACCATAATCGTTGCCAGGTACTGCAGAGCCGCCGCCTTTTGCGCGTCATTCGATATAAGTTTTATGGCCTTGTACGCGTTCTCGATATCATTGTTTTCGGCCAAAACGCCGGAAATGCGCTTGGCGACCTGATTCTTGAATGCCAGGGTTTCAATACGTTCCACATTCGGCAATGACATATCACCGAGTCCTACGCGCGCCTGAACCTCGGCAATTTCCGCGTAAGCCTTATTTCGCAAGGACACATTGTCGATTATGGGGACTGACTTAACCGCATCCTCATAAAAACCGGATTCGGATTCGGCAATTGCAATGTACGTTAAGGCAATACCCATGGATGGTTTGTGTTCAATGGCGTTTGCTTCCTCCTTAAGCATAATAAAGGAATTTTTTTTCTGTGTTTCTGTCATCGGTGCGTCGGCAAGGGCCATACCGGACTTTCGTATGGCCATGGCGCGGGTGTCAGGATCCTCAATTTTCTGTATGGCTTCTCTGGCCTGCGCCGGCTGATTATCCAGAATGAGTATTTCCGCAAGGTCACGAAACCCCTGGTCGCTCCATCGTTTATTATCCAGAATGGCAAGGGTATTCGATAGATCATCTGCAAGGCACGAAATACTGACATCCCGACAACTTAGGGCGTTTTGTGATACTGATTCCTCGGCTAATACATGCTGTGCAGGCACAATCGTAATGGTTGCGGCACATAAAAACGGTAATATGATGATCGGCGTATATTTTAGCATTGGTGATAAAATGATTTTAGTATTTTGATCGCGAATACAACCCTATATGATAGAATGTACAGAATATTCATAGCATAACTTCAACTTTCTTAAACATCATATGATTATTAATTGTCCAAATTGCAATGCACGTTTTGTTGTTGATGATTCGGCAATTACCCCGTTGGGGCGACAGTTACGTTGTGGTGAATGTAAGAAAGAATGGCGTTTTACGCCTGGTTTAGGGAATTCGGATAATGATGAACCCGACGAAGACGACGAAGATACATCAGACGAATTGCTTGATGAACTCAATGATATGATTTCAACGATGAAATCGGATGCAGACGAACCTGAGGATGAAAACGCAGATGAGCCTGAAACCGATGATGATTTTGTAAAACATGTCGAGGCCGCGGCCGACGATGATGATATTGAAGATATTCCTGACTCTGTGAAGCCGATTGATGACGATAATCCCAAATTCAGCAAAAAGAAGTTCCAGTTTAAACTGTCGGTAAAGCCGGAAAGTGTCATAAGCAATGTGATTGTGTTTGGCGTATTGTTGCTGGTGGTAACGATTATATTGAAAAAACAGTCCTATTTTATTCATGCGTGGCCGAATTCAATAGCCCTTTATGACCTTATTGGCGGGATGTCTGGAAAAGAATCGGCAATTAAGGGCGAGGGATTGGTCATAGATAATATGCATACTAAAATTGATAAACAGCCCGACGGACGATACAAACTTATCGGAAATGCCAAGATCATTAACCTGACTGGTCAGAAACGTTATATTCCGCCTGTTTTGATTTCCGTCCATGGTGAAGGCAAAACTTACGAAGAATGGGTTGTTAAATTGCCTTATAAAGCCGTACGTGCCGAGGATATTCGTGAGTTTTCGTTTGAGTATGAGGGTATTTCATTAGAGGGAAGCGAAGTACGAATGCGATTCTTGCCTTTTGGGCAAGATCAGGGCAAGCATTCGGATGAACATGGACATACAGAGGATGGTCACACAAGCAGTGCACATGACAATCATCACGAAATGCCGCGTTCACCAACGCAGCATGATACGCATGATGAGGGGCATGAGAGCCATGGTGATGCACACGGCTCACATCACTAATGTGCCCGGTTAATAAGCAAAGACTATAATTGCAGATAAAATCAATAAGATCAGCCCATTGCCGACCATGAAGGCGAGGGCGAGTGGATTGGGTGCATCATCGTTTTTTAAGGTGAATGCAAGCTGCGGTATCGCAAGAACAATTATAACACCTATCAGAATTTCAACTGACATCTTTAACTAAAGTCGTAATCTAAAATTTCTCAAGTAATCTATCTATATAATTGCGCTCATAATCAGGGCGTTCCAATTGTCCTGAACGCTCGCGCAATATTCTCAGTATATCACGAATATATTTTTGCTGCGTTTCATTTGGAATTTCAACGCGGTCACCGAAAAATCCGTTCTGTTGCTGTTGTCCCGAACGAGGTCTGCCGAGCGGGTCTGTCTGGCTTTGCCCCATTTGTGTTCCGCTCATTTCCTCCAGACGTTTTTGGAGTTGCTCCGCCATATCCTCCATGGCTTCCTCAAGATGTTTGATGGCATCGTCCTGATCCTGAATGGAGGGTTTGCCTTCCAGTTCTTTTAAATGCTCCTGCGAACCTTTCATGGAACGTTCGGCTTTTCCCATACCTTCCGGTATTTCACCAAATGCTTCGCCGGTTTCCTGCATCAATTGTCCCAAGATGTATCTTAAGCCGCTTTGTTCTCCGGATTTTGTCTGGAAATCCTTACCAAATTCTTCCAATTGTTTCATCATATCGGCTTTGCGCTGTTGTTGCTCATCCAGTTTCTTCTTGTACTCCTGCGCAGATGGAGGCGGCGGCATGTCCCCCATATCCCATTCTTTTGTGAAAGGTGAGTTTGGCGCAAGCTGTCGACCCAACGTCTGGGAGTTGCTTTGTAAGTCGGGTGTTTGACTATCCAGCTCTTCCGTCTGTTTTTTGAGAAGCTTTTGTTTGTTTACGAGTTCCTGAATTTCACTAATGCCAGACATCATATCCTGCATATCCTGCGGCATGTCCCCGGCAATCGCCGGTGTAAGTGTTTCCATCAATTTTTGCAGTTGTGATAAAAGCTCTTGAGCACCTTGTTTATCCTGCGACTGGATATTGTCAGAAAGCTCATTCATAAACTGGTTTAAAATGTCCTCATTCAATGTCTGATCAAGCATTTCAGGAGTAATCATAGGTGCCTTGTCGCTTTCCATTTTTTTACGAAGCTCGTTTTGCAGGCTTTTCATATATTCATTTAACGCTTCACGCAGGTCGCCAAGTTCGCTGCGAAAATCTTCTTCACTGGCGTCATCATTGTTTAGCAAAGATTGAAGCGTTTGGATTTTGTCGGCAAGTTCCCGCATGGCAAGATTTAGGTTACCGTCCTCGAGTAAAACCGCGGCATCCCATAGCAGGCGTATGGTTTTCAACAGCATTTCGTCAGAGGGTCTGTAATAAAGGCGCGCGGCGGCACTTTTTATAGCCAGAAACACAACAACGTTGTTTTCAAATTCGTTAGGGTATCTCAATAAATTTTCCAGTTTCTGGATAAGTACACCGTTTTGAAGATCACGTTTCCATGCCATATCCTTGCGAATGGCCACGAGGCGCTTGGCGATCGGGTGTTCAAACTCGCGTTCCGGCAGTACATATTCGATAACGTTGCTTGTCCCTGTTTGGTCGCTTTTGTCCTTTACTTCAAACACGAATTCTACTGGCAGTCCGGCCCATGTATGCGGCGCAAGGTTATACGCCGGTGCCACTTCGTTGTTTCCGGGCTGGGTTACGATCGGGCGTGTACTTTTATATGGGTGCCCAAGCAAGTCATAATCGATGATACTCGCCAAATTCATTTTTATTGTAAGTTCATCCGCGCCATAATCATCATAAACGGAAAGCGGGAAGCGCAAACTATGACCCGGTGTTAATTCGATGTCACCGCTCAGAAGGACCTCCGGCGGTTGATCAACCACGTATTCGTATTCCCATGTCATTGTCGTAAACCAATCCTTGCGTATGGACAATGTATCGCCTGATTTTACGGGGCCTTCATATCCGTACGTGTGCTTATCTAATCTCTCCATCACGATTGGCACCTCTTTACCAGGCCCGTTAAATGTTAATATGGGGGCGCCAAAGATGTTATCCAGCCGCACTTTAATCGTACTGCCCTCAGGAATTATGATTTTTTCATTGTTGACATCAGATGCATCGCCCGATGAAACAAAAAACATTGTCTTGCCGGTATACTCCGGCGGCGTAATCCAGATCGCGATATCGTCCTGACTATCCACGTCGGCAAGGGTATATGGCCATAACCCCCGGAATATTTCTTTATAGCCTTTGGGGCCGGAAATAACGATTGCGAGTAAAAACAACAGGATAACCGAAAAACGTACGGCGTACGGGTCGGCGTAGGATAGTATTGGCTTCGGCGCAGGTGGTCGTAATGAGGACAATAAGGACTTATACTCATTAACCTGACGAATCCAAAGCGCGCGTGTTAATTTTTCATGCGGGTTAACAAGCGTATCCTCGATCATGTCAAGCGGCCGGTTCTTTAAGCCGGAGGCCTGTTCAATACGTCTATCTATATCGGTCGGGTCAGGGAATTCTATGTCTTTTATTCCCTTTATGATGCCGAGTACCAAGCCTAGAAGGAACACAATATTGAATACATATAAGGCACTGATACCGATATTTTGCGGAATTTCCAGAAGCCACAACGCAAAAAATGCCAACACCCATACCGCAGATACCCAAAATACGCGTGAAAATTCTTCAAACAGGCATATGCACTTTGTTAGCAAACGGGTTTTATATGTCGAATTTTGTGCGGTCTGAGCATGTATGTCTTGGAAATCTGAACTCATACTAATATTGTACCGAACGTGTGGGGTTAGTGCCATAATATAATATATGACGATGTAGGGTTAGTCGTAGTCTTTGCTGGGGTATTTATTCGGGAATGTATCGTTTTTGACATCTGGCGGCGCAGACAGG
>JAUICS010000120.1 GCA_030427765.1 Alphaproteobacteria bacterium | reverse complement strand
GCTTTTGATATGCATAGCAAATGTTTTAAGTACTTAAAATTAATTACAAATCCCTATCAAATATTCTACAAAACAATACTTAATGCTTACTTAACAGGGACAAAAAAGGGTAGGTTTTGGCTAAGAAAAAGCCAAAAATAAAGATGCACCAATTTTACAGGCACGCCCAAACACAGGAAACACAAACATCGCAGCAGGAAGATATAATACACAGAAAAGTGTTTATTATGCCCATAAAAAAAGCGGACCAGAGCCCGCTTTCTCAATATATATATCCCTAAATTATTCCCCTGGCGCTCGTACCGGAAGAGGAACATAATCCGTTGTAATCACGTATGGCGATGTTTGTGCGTCACGAATATCCTGAATTGTACATGCCAAGTCGGCATCAAGCGCCTGATACCTAACCCATTGGCCATCAACCTGACGACGAAGTGTTACTTCCAGACTATCCGGCACAATGGCCTGCTCCTCGGCACTTAATTCACCTCGGAATTCTTCTTTGAGCACACATGATTCTGCAGGTGTCTGACCAAAACGTGTTTTGGAGTCATCAATAAGGCCTCTTTCGCCTTTCCCACCACCAGTATCACGTGCAACACGGGGATCGCCTTCGCCAAACGAGACATACACATCCGGCACAATACCGCTACCCTGATTACTAAGCCCCTGCCCCGGGAAGAAAAATGCCGTTGTAAGACGTAAGTAACCTTTTATATCAGCGCGTCTGTATGTCGTTTGTCCGTTCACATCCACCGGAATAAGTGTCTGAACGGAGCCTTTCCCGTATGAATTTGTACCAACAACCTTTGCAGCGCCGTTGTCTTGCAACGCGCCCGCAACGATTTCAGATGCCGATGCGGAACCCGGATTAATCAAAACACGCATTTCCTGACCAAGAAGAGCATTGAAATCATCAATGTCTTGTCGTGTATACCCTTCAGGAATATCCGAACGTTCCAGTCCAGTTCGCGGCGAACCGGCACGAACAACATTTTGATCTTTATGAAGGCCTGTAGCCACCAAACGGCCCGTATGCCCCTCCGGCATAAACAAATTGGAAATTTTCATTGCCTGATCAAGCAAGCCGCCCGGATCATTCCGTAAATCAAGGACAAGACTATCAATTTCAACACCGCTTGCGCGTGCCTCGGCGATCAATTCCTTGACCGTTTCCATGATATGTAAGGTTGTTTTTTCTGAAAATGTAGGAATTTTTATGACGGCCGTACCGGTTGGCACTTCGACCATATCAAATCCCCCTTGACCATCCGAAACACGCTCCATTTCCGTAACAAGAAATCCTTCCGCCGCACGCGGCACAATAACACCACGCGTAATTGTAATACTTAATGGCTCGCTTACGCCTTCGCGCTCAACGGTAACGGAAACATCCTCGCCAACACGTCCACGGAGCATACCGACAACATGATCAGATGTCATATCGATAACGGATACACCATTAATATGCGTCACCTTATCACCGTTCAGCATACCAGCCTTGGCCGCCGGGTTATCACGCATAACGCCCTGAACCTCAATCGGTGAACCAACCTGTTTACTGAATTCCATACCAATCCCGCCGAACTGACCGGCCGTATCCTCACGCGTTCTTTGCAGTGAAGATATTCCAATATATGAGGAATGACGTCCACGCCCCGATGCCTGAACAGCCGCATTAATAGCCTCATCAAACACCTGCACAATCGATGCGCCCGGGCTTGTCATCGCAATATCCACGGCTGGCGCAAGGTAATTACAGTAATCTACATATGCCTGAATTGTATCTGGCGCGTCCGGCACAATCAAACTGCGCAACATACTAATTTGAATCGGTTCCGGATTACCGTAACGCTGAACTGTTAACGCAACAGGCTCCCCCACACCACCGCGTAATAATTCACTAACACGTTCATGTGAAAGATTGATAATCGATTCACCGTTAATATGGGTAATTTGGTCAGCAATCTGTAAATCTTTATCATCCTCTGGAGTATACCCATCTGGTAAACTAGCCACGACGGCAACAACACCTTCGTCCTTGGTAAATTCAATATCAACATGGCCAAGCTGTGCCAGATAAGCCTTTGCACTTTCCCGTTCGGCAGCCGTGCCATGCGTCATAATATGCTTATAAGGTGCTAGTAAAATTGCGCCGTACGCGGCCTTCGCAACGTCTCTATGGCTAACCGTCATAGTACCGTTAAAGGCATTCTCATCGGCGAGTTTCATAATATTTTCAAGGCGTGAACATTGCAAAGCCGTTTGAAGGGTTAAATGACTGCGATCATGCGATGCCGCCACTGCCGGCTGATTACGGATTCCTTGCCCTTCGGCAGGTCCTGCTGCTGTTGTGATTAATGCTGGTATAGCAACCAATGCCGCCGCTGCGGTGGTAATAATTCCTCGGCCCATGACTAGATTCCTGTTCTATAATTTTTTTATAATTCTTCTTTATGAGGAAATAGACTAACCATAGATAGAGATATGTCAATATATTTTTGATGCCTTATGTAAAAAAACATCTCTTATCCTCCAACAAAATCACTATTTCCAAAACACCCTGTATATTAGAGATAAAATCCCATTGAAAAGTGATTGACAAGTGGGGGCAATATGGGTTTTAAATGCAGGTCTACACGATTGCTCCTCGGTAGCTCAGTGGTAGAGCAGGTGACTGTTAATCACTTGGTCGCTGGTTCGAATCCGGCCCGGGGAGCCATTTTCCAGACATTATCATCAAATTTGGGACACTGGTGGGACAATAGACGGCCAAAAGCCACAGTAAGATTGTCCCGATTTTTCGCTATCAAGCACATTAAGATTTTGGCCACTGGCTCTTGTCCATGTGTAGCGTTAATGTTGTAACCAGAATGACAAATGCGGCGAATATTTGTATAATGGTACTTGTATGAAAAAACTGGCTGTTTTTGCATTAATGATGATTTTTTTGGCTAACACATTCGTTGTGTCTGCGTGGGCGAAGCCGTGTATGACGGAATTAAGTCCGCAAATCGAACAATCCACTGGTAATAGCGCTATGGGCGACATGCCGTGTCACGAAAAAAAAGGCCAAGACCAAAACAAGCATTGTGAAGGGGTTTGTTTATGCTTTCATGTATCGACCAGCCAAACACCCGTTTTACAAGATTTTTCAGCGCTTCAAATACCGCTTATAGCATCCGGCCACGTTATAGGGTCGGATGAAGCGGTCATTTCCAACAAAACCGCACCGCCGCGCCGCCCGCCGAAACTATCCTGATAGACATGAACTTGTGATGCTTGCGCGTGGTTGTAAGCAAAATGCAATCTGAATTATCAGGAAAAAAACAATGCGATTTATATTATTTGCCCTTCTTGGAATGGGGCTATTCATTCCATCCGTTCACGCCCGGCCTGTGTCTTATCCGGGGGGCTGGACTACTATGATAATGAATAATGGCGACCGCCATTCATTACATCTTCATTATTCACCAACCGCTAAATATTCCCTTGGTTATAAACTGGAATACTGGCGCGACGGTGACTACACCATCAACACCTTACAAATGAATAATTTGCTGAAACGCTGGAACATGCCGGACGCACAAGCAAACTTATATCTTAAATCCGGCGTGGGTGTTGCCTACAGCGATAACGGTAATTTCGACGGGGAAACAGACCTGGCGGCGTTCACCGGCATTGCTGCCGATTGGGAAAATAGGCGGTTCTTCACATCGTATGAAAACCGTTACACAGAAGCGGGCGATATTGACGATTTCTATATGCAGTCTGCAAGGGTCGGCGTTGCCCCGTATATCGGTGATTACGGCGACTTGCATACATGGCTAATGCTGGAAGTCGAACATACACCTGAAGCTGAAGATAATTTTACGGTCACGCCATTGGTCCGGCTTTTTAAGGATGTTCACCTGATAGAAGCCGGGGTCAGCAATCACGGTGACGTGCTGTTCAACTGGATTATTCGATATTAAGAAAGGAAAAACCATGAAAAATCTATTTTTAACAACCATCCTTGTTTTAGCATTATCAGCCCCGGCCTATGCCATGCACCCCGGCGGCACGGTCAATGTCGATATTAACGGTCTTGTCTGTGATTTCTGCGCAAGGGCTTTAGAAAAAGTCTTTGGTAAACAGGAAGCCGTCGACAACATCACGGTCAATCTGGATACCAAGATTGTGACCATCCATTTCAATGAAGGTCAAAGCCTTGATGATGAAACCATAACACAACTTATTAACGATGCTGGCTACAGTGTGGAAGGCATAAAGCATGATGAATAACGTCAAACAAACCCTTTTACCAACGCTTAGTTTGTTCACTAGTATTGGAACGCTTTTGTGCTGCGCCCTTCCTGCTTTGCTTGTAACGCTTGGCATGGGTGCGGCGCTGGCCGGGCTTGTGTCGAATGCACCGTGGCTGGTCGTCATATCGGACTATAAGGAAGTCGTGTTTGCCGGTGCAGGGATATTACTGGCGCTATCCGCTTTCTTGCAATGGCGGGCGCGATATGCCCCTTGTCCGACGGACCCGGCACAAGCGAAAGCCTGTATGCGTCTGCGAACCATAAGCTGGATTATTCTAGGCCTTTCCATTGCCATTTACGCAATCGGCTTCTTCTTCGCATTTCTGGCTGCGGATTTATTTTATGGGTGATTAAAAGCTAGTTGCTGGTTTGTGTCCGAATTACGGAGCCGAACCAGCGACCATATGTTTAACAAATCGGGAAAACCTATATTCTGTGCTCCATTTGGGCCGGTATGGTCTTGTAAATGACCAGCACATCTTGATAATGATGCGTTCGTAATGTATCAAAACGGGTGAGCCACTTTTCAGACATTATTATCAAATTTGGGACACTAGCGGGACAATAAGTGGCGATAGGCCACAGCGAGATTGTCCCAATTTTTCGTTATCAAGCACATTAAGATTTTGGTCGCTGGTTCGTGTCCGAACTACGAAGTCGAACCCAGACCGAATTTACCAACGAATACAATCAATCACCGTATTGCCAATGATGTGTTAATTCAGCATTATTGTGGCAATGAAAAACGGCTTTTTGTCATTTCTAATTCTTCTATTCGTGTTACCAGCGTTTACACCGTGGTTGCCGCATGGGGCCGTTCATGCCTTGCACGACCATCAGGCTAAGCATCACGGCGAAGAACATCATGGTCACGGACATGAAGGCCATGACCATGCCGAGAAAAGCGAACAGGCCGTTCACCATCCCATCCATTTCGATGCTGTCACGTATTTCAGCGATTATTTGCACGTTGATTTACAAAGCCCCGAACAAACCGTTCTGAAGGCCCCGGCGCTGGACACGCACGATATTGATTACGCACTGGCGGTTATTACAAACCCCATGCCGCGCTATGAACTGGCTTCCTTCCAGAGCCGCGCCCCGCCTGATACGCGAAGGCTTAGGCCGGACAAAACGCCCCTTTACCTTTCAACGCAGCGCTTACGGATTTAAAGACCAAATCCGGGGCGTTTTTGTGTGCCTGCACCTGTAGGCACAAGCGCCG
>JAUICS010000119.1 GCA_030427765.1 Alphaproteobacteria bacterium | reverse complement strand
CCCTCCCCGAGATCGTGTTTCATGGCATGCCCGAATTTATAGGCCGTGGGTTTCAGATCAAAAGAACGTAAGACGGCCTGATGTGCTATCAAACCAAGCGTTAAAATCACCTTCAGATTTTTCATAGCTTGAATTTCACTTTTGATAAATTGCAGACAGGTCTTGATTTCCTGCGTTTCCGGCTTATTGGCTGGAGGAACGCATTTTACGGCGTTGCTAATGCGGCAGTTTTTGAGTGTGAGGCCGTCATCCGGCCGTGCTTTATATTCACCCTCGGCCAACCCAAGTTTCAATAAAGTGGCATAAAGCAAGTCACCGGCATAATCACCTGTAAACGGGCGACCTGAAAAATTGGCCCCTTTTAATCCCGGCGCAAGACCGGTGATCAGAAACGGTGCATCGATATTTCCGAAGGCAGGAACAGGTGCGTTAAATTTGTCAGGAAATTTTTGTTTATTCTCATCACGAAACTCTGCCAGACGGGGGCAGAGTCTGCAGTCATGGTCGGGAATATTATACGGTGTAGAGGCATCTGGCATAATGCCCGGCATTATGCCTTTAGATATTCTTTTTCACCATGATCAAGCGATGTTTCATTAAAAGAATCCCCATATTCATTCTCCGAAAATTCGGATGGGTATGATGGAACATCTGTGTCATGAATATTTGCCGGCCGTTGAATACTCGCCGCCAAATGTGTGAGGTCGAGGAAGAAATCGGCCTGACGGCGCAGTTCATCCGCAACCATCGGCGGGTTTGATTTAATGGTGCTGACCACTGTCACCCGCACGCCCTTACGCTGAACGGCCTCTAGCAAACGTTTGAAATCGCCATCGCCGGAAAACAGAATAATATGGTCAACATGATCGGCAATTTCCATCATGTCGATGGCAAGCTCGATATCCATGTTGCCCTTGACCTTTTTCTCGCCGTTTTCATCAATGAATTCCTTTGTTGGCTTTGTCACCATTGTGTAGCCGTTGTAATCAAGCCAATCGACAAGCGGGCGTATCGGGGAATATTCCTGATCTTCGATAAGGGCGGTGTAATAAAATGCGCGCACTAAACGACCCTGATCAGCCGCCCATTTCAGAAGTAATTTGTAATCAATGTCGAAATCTAGTGCTTTGGCCGCTGCATAAAGGTTGGAGCCATCGATGAAGACGACAATCTTGTCTTCCGCGTAAAATGCATTTGAAGCTTGTTTTTTGTTTTTCATATCTGACGCCTAAAACATAATATTAAATATTAGTAATTTAAAATATATTACAATAGTGACTTAACATTCTTATGATAAATATCAACCCTCCAATATAAAAATCACCTTGGTAATTACGGTCGGTAATTAATTAATTGACACTGCTGTCATAACTTCCTATAAACCAGTGTTTACAAGTAATATTCTGTATTACGCACGAAGAACGAAAAGAGATTAAAAAAATTTAAGGAAAATTCATGGCACGAGTTACCGTTGAAGATTGCGTTGATGAAGTTCAAAACCGTTTCGAGTTGATTATGTTGGCTGCACAGCGCGCAAAACAAATCAGTTCCGGTAGTGCATTGACGATTGACCGTGACCGTGACAAGAACCCTGTTGTTGCCCTTCGTGAAATTGCCGACCAGACGATCTCTCTGGAAGATCTTAAAGAAGATCTTGTTCGTGTTCGTCAGCGCGTTCTGCATGTTGAGGATGAAGACACAGAAGATGTGATTGATTCCATGGATGGTGAAGAAGATACGACTGCCGTTGTGTCTAGCGAGCACGTGGAAATCACAGATCAATCCGATGATGGTGAAAGTGGCCTTGAAGAAGAAGGTGAGCCGTCATTAGAAGATTTAGCCGGCGGTTCCGAGAAAGTTGAATAAGCGCTCACGCTTATTAATTCCCCCGCGTGTTAAATTCCCCGTATTAAATTCCCCGTATTAAATTCCGGTGTATTAAATTATTGAGTTATTCCCATAGAATAGCTTACAATCGGACTTTGTTGATTGCGTGGCATCTATTGCCAATATTTTTATAAGCGGGATTTTTCGACATAATGGAACACGCTGAACTGGTAAAACAGGTTCAAACCTACATTCCTGATATAAAGCCAGATGAGCTTAATGACGCGTTGTCCTATGCCAAGGAAAAACATGACGGACAGATGCGCGCATCGGGTGAGCCGTATTACACCCATCCGATTGAGGTTGCCTCTATTCTCGCCGATCTGCACATGGACCCGGCAACAATCATTACGGCCGTGTTACACGATACGCTTGAGGATACGGATGCGACGTATGATGAGCTTTCAAATAAATTTGGCGGTGAGGTTGCAACGCTTGTAAATGGCGTAAGTAAGTTAACGCAGCTCGAAAGTAAGACGGTTGAGGGGAAGCAGGGTGAAAACTTCCGTAAATTGCTTCTCGCTATTTCCGAAGATATACGGGTGCTGCTGGTAAAGCTCGCCGACCGTTTGCACAATATGCGTACCCTTCATTACGTGCGCGAGGAAAAGCGTAAACGCATTTCAAAAGAAACGCTGGAAATTTATGTGCCTCTTGCCGAACGTATCGGTATTCATACGATTAAGGCAGAGCTTGAAGATCTTGCGTTCGGGTATTTATTTCCGGAGGCGCGGGAAAGCATCACAAATCGTCTGGCCTATCTGCGTAAGGAGGGCACGGACCTTGTTAACACAATCATCGAAGAACTCCGTGATCTTCTGAAAGAGGCGAATATCGAGGCGCAGGTGACGGGCCGTGAAAAAACCCGTTATTCGATCTGGCGGAAAATGCAGCGTAAAAATGTCGCGTTTGAACAATTATCGGACATTATGGCGTTCCGGATTGTGACCCCTGATATTGAATCCTGTTATGTTGGGCTTGGTGTCATCCATTCGAAATATCCAACCGTGCCGGGCCGGTTTAAAGATTATATTTCCACGCCCAAACCAAATGGTTACCGGTCAATCCATACCTCGGTTATCGGGCCGCAGAGTCAGCGTATTGAAATCCAGATCAGAACGGAAGATATGCATAAGGAGGCGGACTTTGGCGTCGCCGCGCATTGGTCGTATAAAGACAGCGGCAGTAAATCAAAAGTTACATCCCGTGACATCAAAAAGTACCGATGGCTTCGTGAACTTCTCGATATTCTGGAACATGAACATTCACCCGAAGATTTCATAGAAAACACGAAACTGGAATTGTTTCAGGACCATGTTTATGTGTTCACACCAAAGGGCGATCTTATTGAATTGCCGTTCGGGTCGACACCGGTTGATTTTGGCTATGCTATTCACTCCGACATCGGCGATCGCTGTGTCGGCAGTAAGATTAACGGCCGTATTGCGCCGCTGAATACAAAACTGGCAAATGGGGATCAGGTCGATATCATAACTTCTAAATCCGGTAATCCATCACCAACATGGGAACGTTTTGTGGTTACGGGTAAGGCGCGATCACACATCCGGCGATATGTCCGCACGAAACAGCGTGGTGAGTATATTGCCCTCGGCCAGGCTATGCTCCAGAAAGTGTTCCGGCAAGAAGGCTATGAATATACCGAAAAGGCTGTGGCGGGAGTAACCGATCAGTTCCGTGTTGAAGAAGTTGATGATATTTTCGCAGATATCGGCGCTGGCAATATCGTAACACGCGATGTGTTTCGTGCCATTTTCCCGAGCCATAAAACGGATATTCCAAAAACACCTGAAGAGCAGATTAATAACATCACCAAGGGCAAGGCGAAAACCTCAAAACATGCGCCAATGCCAATTAAGGGTTTGGTACCCGGCATGGCCGTACATTTTGCCCGTTGCTGCCACCCGCTGCCCGGGGACCGTATTGTGGGTATTGTGACAACGGGTAAGGGGGGCACAATACATACGATTGACTGCGAAACCCTCGAAACATTTGCCGATACGCCGGAACGTTGGATTGATGTGTCATGGGGCGAGGGGCCGGATTCGCCGGAGGCGCATATCGGCCGTATTGAGGTGACATTTGAAAACGTGCCGGGTGCTCTTGGGACACTGACAACCGTTATTGGTAAAAACGGCGGAAACATTACAAATTTGAAAATCACCAGCCGCTCACTGGATTTCTGGGAAATGCTGATTGATATTTATGTGAACGATATTAAGCATTTGAATAATATCATTGCGGCTCTGCGCGCCACGCCGCAAATCGCATCGGTCAGCCGGTCACGCGGACGATAAATTTGGCCAGAATCACGATAAAATCACGATAAAATCACGATAAAATAGGGCCTTTCCACCGGCGTAAATATTTATTCATCTTTCTTCTTCAATTTGGAACTATATATAGATACAGTGACAAGTGTAAGAGATGTAAAGGTTCGATGTTCAAGAGGCGGATTCCAAAAACACCACTACAAAACGCACGGGAATGGGTGTGGCCATCGATGGGATGGGTCCGCGCCTATAAATACATAAAACACAGAATTCTGCGAATGTCTGACTCTACGCATAAAATTGCGGCGGGTTTGGCAAATGGCGCGGTCATATCCTTTACGCCGTTAATTGGTACTCATTTTATTCAGGCGTTGGTTTTAAGTTATTTTATGAGTGCGAATTATCTTGCCGCGATTATCGGTACGTTCTGGGGTAATCCATGGACGTTCCCGTTTTTATGGATTCTGTCGTACAATGTTGGTGTGTTTTCAATGTCAATTGTCGGGTTTAGTGAATTTGCCGCATTGCCGGACCATTTGACGTTCGAACTGCTTTGGCAAATTTTTACGGACAAACCGCTGAAATTATTTGTGCCGTGGCTCGTGGGTGGATATTTGGTTGCAATTGTTACATGGCCATTATTTTACTTCTTATCATTTTATGCGGTCAGAACGGCGCAGCTTGCAAAAAAGGCGCGGCGTCTCAAAAAATTACGGCGCGAGGCGGCAAGCCTGACGCATCCCCGTACGGAAGAACAGCAGTCTTAAGCATCATGATTTTTGGTATTGGCGAAGATATTGTGGACATTCGGCGCGTGGAAAAAGTGTATAACCGTTTTGGTGACCGATTTTTGGCACGGTGTTTTACGGATATAGAACAAAAGAAGGCCAGAAGCCGTGTTCAGGGCGGCACACACATCAATACCCTTGCCAAACGTTTCGCGGCGAAGGAGGCATTGACAAAGGCCCTTGGTACCGGTTTTTCAAATGGCGTATTTCATAAGGATATCGGGGTTGTAAATAATCAATTTGGGAAGCCGGATATTATCCTTACCGGCGGTGCAAAAGTATATCTGGAAAAACAGATACCATCCGGAAAAGAAGCGGCCATACATTTGACAATTACGGATGAGCCTCCGCTGGCCAAAGCGACGGTGATTATCGAGCTTCTGTAACCCTTCTCATCAGCGAATAACTTTAAAAATTATACGCCTGTCTCTGGTCTTTTTGGGGAATTCAGGATATGAAAGTCAAATGGTTAGTGACAAGGCAGACAAAAATGAAGACGACGACGTGCATAATGTCGCCAACAGGGGGCTGCCGCCTGAAAACACACAGGAAGATACACAGGAAAAGGAAACGGATAT
>JAUICS010000118.1 GCA_030427765.1 Alphaproteobacteria bacterium | reverse complement strand
GTATTGATCAACACCAGCCACGCCCGCATCAACGGCAGATTGCAGAAGAATATTTTTCACTTGATCAGCCGTCAGTTTCGGGTTTTGTGAAAGAAGTAATGAGGCGACACCGGCAACGATAGGCGCAGAAAACGATGTTCCACTAGCGCGGTAGTAACGTTTATCATCGCCGACATAGCCTTTACCTGGCTTATAATCTACACCCGGTATATCACGGAGTGTGTCTGTACGGCGGGCACGTAGACTTAAAATGTCACCGCCCGGTGCGGCAATGTCAATTTGCTTGCCCCAGTTGGAGAAGCTGAGTTGTTTATTGTCTATGTCTGTTGATGCAACGGTGATGACCTTTTCGGCGCCGGCCGGACCAAAGTTGCTGACGTCGATACCTTCGTTACCGGCGGCAACAATCATGACAACTCCTTTTTTGTGGGCGTAATTAATGGCGTCTTGTTCGATACGGGTAAGTTCCTTACCGCCGACGCTCATATTAATCACGCGGGCACCGTTGTCGGCCGCATAACGAATGGCTTCCGCAACATGAGATGCACGTGTGTGCCCAAATGCGTTCAGGGCCTTTAGAACCATGATTTTGGCGTTCGGATTAATGCCTGCAATACCGACTTTGTTATTCGTATCGGCGGCAATGACACCGGATACAAATGTACCGTGGCCGTCATGATCGAATGGGCGGTTATTGTTTCCAAGGAAATCCCAACCGATTACATCATCGATGTATCCGTTTTTATCATCGTCTTTACCGTTATCGGGCTTTTCATCGGAATTGTTCCAGATGTTGTCCCAGTTGAAATCCTTATGGTTCCAATCAAGGCCCGTATCAATAACGGCGACAATAACGGGTTTACCTTTACCGCCTAAAATGTCCCATGCCTGCGGCACGCCGATATGTTTAATAGCCCACTGGTCATCATATTTTTGTTTCCATGTCCCTTTCGAACTGAAATACGGGTCGTTCTGTGCATATGCCTGTGTCGACATGAAAAGTAAAACGGCCGTAAGAGTAAAGAAAATGTTCAAATGTTTCATGTCGATATCCTTAATGTAATTCGTCTAAAGAAATTGTTTGGGACGGCAGGCCGTTATGTCTGTTTTGTACAGATATTGCGGATGATTGCATATTGTCGCTTACCATTGCCGGCTGTTTATCACGGCAATAATTGTTTTCAAACCATTGTACATAGTCACTATTCTGAATGAAGTTATCAACTTGCGTTGAATTAGTTTCCGGGAAAAGCACAGTGACAAAATACTGATCGTTAAAGCCTTGCCCTTGAATTTGTATTTGTTGAGAATTCAGAAAATTTTGTACACGTGCATTCGACACATCCGATGTTATCGGCCCAAAACGAAAATGCTGGAAATCATTCGGTATAATAAGATCGGTATTCTGTTCTCTCGCTAGGGTTTGAATAAAGTCACGGGTAAATGCATCCCGATCCGACACGGCAACATTCCGGCTGGCCGTATCATGTGTTTCAAGTGTTACAGTGAAGTGATAGGTACTTGGCTGGAAATCAGAAGCCGGTATCTGAATTTGGCATGTGCCATCGCTGCCAGTATTGCATTGTAAAGGTTCGGCATTGAAGTCCTTGTCATTTTTCTTAGCGTTTTTAGTGGGCAGATCGACATTCATTTGTGACGGTGCAAATAATTTTGCATTCTGTCCAGCCAGTTCAGATCCGGGGGATGTTGATAAATCAGACCCCTTTGCCTTCATGGTCAGGTTCGTCATACGTGTTTCTGTGCGTTCGCGCGTTTGTGTTTGTTCATCCGCGCCGTCATCATCATCGGAATCTTCGTTGGTTTGTGTGCCGTATAATTTTTCGTAGTAACTTTCATGATCTGAATCGTATGAAGATGAATAAACACTATACAGGCCGCCTTCGGAGAAAATGGGGTAGTATCTTTCGTATCCGGGTTTTGGTGTTTCACCAGTTGCCGTTTGTTCAGGCGCAGTATATCCACATCCGCCACTGTACGGACAAAATGAGTCTTGCCGTGGTTGAGTAGGGTAACCGTATGAATCTGTACATTCTGACGGTATGTATGATTCAGTGTCCTCGTCGTCTTGCGACTGTGATGAATAGTATTGTGAACAGCCGCCTGGCGGAACTTCAGGGATTTCAGGCGTAACCTCATTACATGTGTTTGCGAAAGGGCATCCGCCATCACATCCGCCAGAATAGGGGCATTCGCCATTGGTTGGTGTTAACGGTGCATAATAAAAACTGCCGTTACCGTAGGTACACCATTGTGTTCCATCAACGGCAACCGGATAATACGTAAATTGCTGAGTTGTGTTAATAAACTGCCCGCCGCCGACATGGACTTCGTTTCGGCCATCGCCATAATAAGCCTCGTAATCGCGATCATATGTGTCGTCTTCGTCTTCTTTTTCTTCATCGTATTCTTCGTCATCATAACTTTCGTCATCCGAGCTCTCGTCATCCGAATCATCATCGTCATCGTCGTCGTCGTCGTCGTAATATTCTTCATCGTCAGAACTTTCATCGTCAGAACTTTCGTCATCAATAGAATAATAATAATTTTGTGCGTGAGCTTGCGTATACAAAACAAATGAAAAAATTGTAAGTAAAGATAAGAGCGAAATGATTTGAAATGTTTTCATGATGTTATTCTCTAAATTAAGCCCTTATAAAAAAACAATTAAACGCATCTTTGGCAATAGGTAGTTTATCTTTCACCAAACAATACGATGGATTGTGTTGGCATGCCGTCAAATAAACCAACTGTTTGTCTGATGGACGCGGGTTGTTTGTCACGGCAGACATTTTCTTCCGAAAAGATTACGTTTCGGTTGTTATTAATGAACCCTTGTATGGCATTTGCCAAACCGGACGGGTAAATGACCGATATGTAAACCTGATTATTGTTGGGGCCGGGTTGTGTTGTAATGGTTACATCGTTCGCGTTATCTTCCCCGATGGCGGATTGGAGTCCATTAATGACATTTTGCTGGTCGTTTTTGTCTATTAAAATATTTTTGCCGTCAAAATCGGTGGCATCAATCTGGACAACGAAGTTGCCATCAAGGCCGCTGAAGTTCGGGAATTGGATGTTACATTCACCGTTTTTACCGGTTGTGCATTGTAACGGGTCTTCCTTGAAATCACGGTCGTTTTTATTATTTCCGGTGATTGGTAAGTCCTGATTAACCTGTGAATCCGCAAATAATTTTGCGCTTTGTCCGGCAAGTTCAGAACCGGTTGAATGTACGCCCAGACCTAGTTTTGCCTTCACCGTCAGGTTTGTCATTGTCGGTTCTTCGCCAACATCGTTCGGATCTTCGCCGTCTTCATTTTCATCGGGGCAGTCATCCGGATTTACGTATTTACAGTCATTCGGTACTCGTGTCCCGCCAATCGGAATTGGGACACCGTTCGTTGGCGTGCCCGGACAATCATTCGGGTTCACATATTTGCAGTCTGTTGGCACGCGCGGGCCGCCGTTTGGTTGAGGTGTGCTGTTCGGCGGGGTTGTTCCGCCGCCGTTAGTTGGCGTTCCTGTTGTTGTTGTAGGGCCACCATTAGGGCCGTTCTCCGGCGTTGTTCCAGTATCATTTTCTGGAGGAGTTACGGTCGTGCCGCCGGGTGTTTCAAGCGGAACAAAGTAAATTGGACCGATACCATACTGGCACCACTCTGTTCCATCAGTGGCTAACGGAATAACAAGTTGAGGCTCGGTTCCAACTGCAACTTGATCCTCTGGCTCATCTTTCAAGCAACGCTCTTCATATGTTTCAATCAACTTTGTAACGTCATTAAGTGTAACCTGGGCTCTGTGCAGTAAATCTTCCAATGCGGTGTTGTCATCCAGCAGATTTCGCAGGCGTTCATTGGCCTGTTCAACACGGCGAAGTGCAGCGTCACGGTTTGCAACGTCACCGGCCCCTTGGGCGAGGTCGTAGGCCTGTAATCCAGAATCATGAAGCGCCAATGCTGTTTCTAATGCTTTGTAGCCTTTACCAAACGGAATTCCCCCAACGGCACCCGATGCAAGTTTGTAAGCAGCGAAACCGGCGCTAGGTTTACCGGGTATGGAGGATTCAAGTTGATCAAGCGCCGCATTAGGCTCCTTACCCGCATCTTGTAATTGAAGATAAAGGTCGAGTTGGAGTTGTTGTATTCCTGTTATAAGCTGCATTAACTGTCCGTATGCCTGTGTAAGAGAGGCGAGGTCACAATCATCAATGTCACGTTTAATTCGCTCCAATGCGGCATTAATATCATCTTCCGTTGGGGCGGATGGATTAAAACCTGGAATGGCATTAACCGGTGGGGCAGTGGCGTCATCATTGTTTTTTACACAACGTTCTTCATACGTGGCTATTAAGTCTGCAACACGCTGCTGGTAGCCATTTATTTCGGCTATGCCTTGCTGTGCTTCTTGATATAACTGCTGAGCTTCTGCAAGGTTTTCAAGTTGTTGTTCCACGCGGCGATGCATGTCTGCACCAATTTGCTCGGCAAGATCGGCATTCTTCCATGTTGCATATAATTCTGTGGCTTCAATTGCAACACCACCGGCGGCGGCGGCGATGCCGATAGGTGTAGGTCCTAAAACACCTGCAACATTTAAACCGGTTTTGAAGACCTCAAGTGCGGTTTTTGTACCGTCAACATCTTGTGGCAAAAATTGCTCGATACTTTCAAAAATAGCGTTCAAATTTGCGGTTAATCTTGCTACTTCAGACGTTAGAAATCCTTGATAGGCGATCAGGTTTGCTTTTTCACTGGCCAATATCCGCGCAATACGGGACAGCATAAAAAGGTTACATTCGGCGAGATCACGCATTGCCAGACGCGATTTCATTAATGCATCCGCAACATCAATCTGAACCTGTGACAAATCCTGTCCGCCGCTTTGTGCTTTTACACTCACGGACGGTGTAAACACCATGATAGATATGAGTAGTAGCAATAAGATCTGAAAATTTAGTCTAGAAATATGAATATATTTTAGTGTTTTAAACATGATTACATTATTTTTTGCAGTGTGTTTTCAAGAATGTTATCAGCGAGTTTTGATTTGTCGATAAGGCAAAGTGCACCCATTTTTTGGCATTCCTCCGCAGTAATTGTTGTGTAAAGGCTTGTTACGCCAACGATTTTCAGGTTTTTCTGAATTTCTTTTACCTCTTGAATTGTTTTTGGCCCCAATCCATCAGGTAGATTTAAATCCAGTATAGCCAGATCAAATTGCTGCGACTTAATGATACGTTTTGCATCTAATAAACTGTCTACCTCAACACAATGGACTTCACCAAGAGCACTTTGTGTTCTTGCAGTTAGCATTTTGCGGAAGTAATCATCATCTTCGACAATTAATATTTTTGTGTCGGTATTTTCTTGGTTAAAACTAATGTCATCGGACATTTTTGAACTCACTTTTGTTTGACAAAGTGTCTCATAAAAAGAGGTTTTCGCAAGGTAAGAATTTACAGCAAAATAAAAGATGGATATTTTGCAATATGATTATTCCGGATGCACATTCCCGAAAGGCACTAATCGTTA
>JAUICS010000117.1 GCA_030427765.1 Alphaproteobacteria bacterium | reverse complement strand
TCATAAACATTATGCATAGTTATGATTTGCATGGAGCCGATATTGATTATGAGTTGTTGCAGGACGCATTGCAGACATTGCAAAGATATCCTGAACTGCTTAATATCAGTGATGTAAGTGCTTTTCATTATCGGACCGTTGAACGCTTCTATGGAGAGATAGGGTACATATTGCTGGCTACGAATGATGAGCTAAGCACTGACGATAAAATACGTATTTGGGGACGTGAAAAATACTACAAGTATGATACACGCCGTTATTCAGAAAGCAGAAAAGGGGGGCCAGTATATTCAGGCCAACCGGAAATCGTTGAGCAAATGGTGCGTGACCGTCTGGATACGATGATGCAGGAAATTGAGCTTAGGATTACGCAGCATCGTAAGAGCCAGAATGCTAACAATAACGGTTATGTCGAGCCATCAAGATTACCTCAATTAGCTGCGTAAACGATCTGGCAGATTTATTCTTATCCGCCCAAGAAGTAATGTAAGCCCTGCACACCACCGATATTGCCAAGGCGCTCCCCTAGCGCATTTGCAGAAGTTGGGAGCATGTATTTTTCATCCCACCAATGTGCGCCGGTCGAGCGGCAGGTTTTTAAACGGCCTTGTGTCGTTTCGATATAATTAAATCCATCTTGCTCGTATGACTTTGTTATTTCTGCCTCTTGCATATTATCAAGGCGGCCAACATGGATACGAACATCATCTCTGTTATAATTATCGCGGCTGACGACCACATACTGGTTGTTTTCAATTGTGTATGCATCTTCGATAAACATATAGACCGGCATGGATACCATACGAATATCGTTTTTCTTGATCCGTTGCTCCAGTTCCTTTAATTGATTATCCGGCAAAAATGTTATGCCGGAATAGACATCAAAATGTTTACGGAATTGCAGGTATCCATCTTTCCCGTCATGTTCGACCTTGACCAGTAATGCATCGGGGGTATGTCCTTTCAAGTCGTCGTAAATATCCAGGTCGAATTGTGGGGGAAGGTCATTGCCATAAGGAACAAGACCGCCCTTTGCATTAAGTTGGAATGCCGTATCATCATCCTTGGGCAGTAAGAACCAGCGACGATCATTTTCAAAAATTGTGTGTCCGTCACTTGTAACAAATGCAAATTTTATTGGTTTATCGGGTGACGAATATTGTTGCTCCGTCGTTAATTCGTCCAGACGGGCACGAACACGGTCTTGGCGTGTTGTTCCGTGAAAAAAGAATGATACGACAGATACCGGGCGGTAAACCTGTTTCAATGATCGTTTTTGTCCCTGCGCAGTCATAATATAACCTGTTTTTATTTTCATAATTAATTCGACTGATAGTTATATCTCATCTTTTTTCAAAAACCAAGGTTTTTGTTGACATAACGTCTTGCGCTGCGATAAAAATATTTTTCATAATATGTAGGGGTAGGTTTAATGTTAAACGAGGTTTGGACGTTACAGCAACAGAAGTATTCGTATCCGGCGGTCGAGTTTGAGGCGCAGACGGGACTGACAGGTCTGTCCGGTTCCTATACATGGCCAAATGGCATGTGTCCTGTTGCGACGATGGATCGCATTCGTCATCCGAACATTATCGCGTATACGCAGGAAATATATGATGAGGTATTGGGACTGGCAGATGCATTAATCGCCCTTAACCCTGATCTTGCATCCGTCCGTATAAATCGTGCCGATCCGGAAAGTGTCTATCATTTTATATCCGGCGTAGCATCGCGTTTTAACCCGTCGGATATTGATTTTTACCTGAATGACTACGCGTTCAATATACCGGGCCGTTCCGTCATTATGGCGTGCCGTGGTGATTGGTCGACGCTTGAACCATTCGAGGACTGGATAAACCAGCATGTGATGATGCAATATATTAAGGCTCAACTCGGTGTTGAAATGCGCTGGATTCCATCCCCGTCAACCTTGCAACATATTGTTGATCAAACGGGATTGAATTGTTTTGTATTGAGTGATGATGAATATATGTTCCATTTTGCCGGTTTATTGCGTGACAGATACGGCCTGTCCGCCGATCCGTCCGTTACGGAATACGTTCCGCGCGCTTAAACTTACCGGGTTTAGATACTGTCTATTAATTTCTGTGGCTCGGGCTATCAAAATCACGTACCGGTGATGCTTGGGCGGATCCTCCAAAGAAATTTGAGGTTTGTTCCCACGCGTAATTTGCACCTGATACAATTCCATCTGCGATTGGTTTTCCTAAAAGCTTAACAGCCATGGAGCCACCTATCGTTGGAGAAAGTGGGACAGAGGCCGCGTCGTTGACTAATTGTCCCCCCCTGTCGGCAACATCAATTACTCCATTGGCGGCACTATCCAATGTGGATGCATTTTGATCAAACCAAGCTGAAATACGGCGTCGGTATTTTGTCATATTGTTCATGACAAAACTGGAAATTTTCCGCGTTGTGCTATTTCGATGTGGCATGACACATGCCTCATGTTCTGGATCACCTTCACAATATTTATCCAATGATGCCTTGATCTTGCTTTCACATGTGCCTGCGTTGTTTAAATTCTGTGCCGAGCATGCTTCGGCCGCTGCTGAGCATTGTTCCTGACTACCGGACCCGGATGTGCATGCTTGGTACGCATCGTTGCAGGCCAAATAAAACGGGTTTAGGAACGCGGCGGCAACGTGATCATTATCTTTTTTTCTTACAAAAAGCTGCTGAGGCGTGGCTTTGCATTTGCTAAAATCGGCCGCTGTGACGGGCTGGGTGGTGCCAATACCAACCAAAAATACCGTAAAAATAGAAATGCACATAATACGCTTCATATTTCCATATTACACCAAATAGGTTAATGAATTCAAATTTTCAACAATGGTTTTTTCACGGTATTACTTAAAAAACATATTATTGATATACGTGCTTGTGGATAATTATGTTGACAGGGGAGTCCATATTCTGTCATATTCCCGTACAGTTTGAAAAGACGCTCACGATATACCGAGCTTTTTCTGAAAAGGTCTTGTCCAAGATGGGCAGACAGGTTCCGGGTTTTCTTCCCGCACAACTTTCCTAAAAAGTTCATGATATAGCTAATCCATTTTTAGCGGCGAACGATTGAACGACCGGCCGATTTTCGCCCGGTAATGGCCAGAAATGGCACTATTTTTAGGAAAAGACAATGACCACATTTGATTCAATGGGCCTGCACGGCGTGCTGGCTACTTCACTTGCGCGTATGGAATATACGACGCCAACACCAATTCAGGCACAGGCCATCCCGATTGCCCTCAAGGGGAATGATATTCTTGGCTCCGCCCAGACGGGAACGGGGAAAACCGCCGCGTTTTCCATTCCGTTGGTACAGCACTTATTAAACCACCCAGAATCCCACGGTTTGGTGATGACACCAACACGTGAGCTCGGGAAGCAGGTTATCGAAATTTTACACAGTTTACTTGGCCCAAAAAGCGACGTTCGCACCGCGTTTATTATCGGTGGTGAACCAATGGGCAAGCAGTTCAAGCAGCTTAAAAACAAACCGCGTTTAATCGTTGGTACGCCGGGCCGTATCGCCGACCATTTGCGCCGCGGCAGTATTCAACTTGGCCAGACAGATTTTCTTGTTCTGGATGAAACCGACCGTATGCTGGATATGGGCTTTAGTGTCCAGCTTGATGAAATTCTGGAATTCATGCCGGGTGCGCGTCAAACATTGATGTTCTCCGCCACCATGCCGAAGAATATCATGAAAATGGCGGATAAATACCTTACTGACCCGCAGCGTATTTCGATTGGTGAAACCAATGTTGCCGCAAAGAACATCAAGCAGGATATCATCCGCGTGGATGACAATAAGAAGTTTGATACGTTGACGGACCAGCTTACGGAACGTGACGGCTCCGTCATTATTTTTGCGAAGACGAAGCACGGAACGGAACGCCTTGCCAAACGCATTAATGCCGAGGGGTTTGAGGCCGATTATATTCACGGTGATCTAAAACAAAACCGCCGTGAAAAAGTATTACGACTGTTCCGTGATAAGAAATTCCGCATTCTTGTGGCCACGGATGTGGCGGCGCGCGGTCTTGATATTCCGCACATCGAACATGTTGTGAATTACGACATTCCGCAGGTGCCTGAAGATTACATTCACCGTATTGGCCGTACGGCCCGTGCGGGCGCGGAGGGTTCAGCCCTATGTTTGATTTCCCCGCAGGATGGCCGTAAATGGCATGCGATTGAGCAATTGATGGGTATTGAAAGCACGGATAAGAAGAAAGCGAACGACAATAAAAAATCGTCACGCAGCCGTAATCGCACCAAGGATACCCGCCGTGATGCCAGAAGTGATACAAGAAGTGATAACAGAAGCGATAACAGAAATAGTGATCGTAAGGATGCACGATCCGGCAAAAAATTCGGTGACCGGAAGTTTGGCGACCGGAAATTTGATAAAAAGCCTTTCGACCGCAAACGCGATGATTCCAGAAGCTTCGGTAAAAAGCCGTTCGATAAGAAACGTGACTTTAATCGCAAGCCGGAGTTCGCAGCCATCGAAGGAAACGTGCAAGAGGATGTTCAGGATACGGACGGCAATGTGAAATCACAGAAGCCGTACGCGAAAAAGCCATTTTCTGGCAAACCTCGCTCCGGTAAGCCTCATTCTGGCAAACCGTTCGGTAAGAAACCATTCGCAAAGAAACCTTTTTCGGATAAGGAATTCTCTGGCAAGAAATTTTCTGGCAAGAAATTCTCTGAACATAAATTTTCGGATAAGCCACGTTACGATGATTCAAAATCGACAGAAAGATCACGTAATTTCAAGTCGAAGCAGGACGGTGAAAACGCATTCGAGAAAAGATCATATGATAAGAAGCCGTCTGATAAGCCATTCCGCGGTAAACCACAAAAAAGCAATGACCGTCGCAGTTTTTCAAAAGGCGGAAAAGGACCCAATGGCTTTAAAAGCGGTTTGCAAGGTAATGGTCCTCGTGGACAGAACAGTCACCGTAAGGGATCAGACAAACACGCCGCTTAATCTATCCGTAATTCCCTGTCATCCTGTGCGAAGGCACAGGATCCATGAAATATTTTAACCGCTACGGTCGGCACGATATCAACGTTTTTATTATTCCGTTGGTATCGTTGCAAATGCTGCGCTCGTTGTGGTTAAATGTATTTGTAACGAAGCGGCGAAACGACGAAGTTTTCTCTTTTTACCACTGAGATCACAAAGGGCACGGAGTTGCATTGTGCGTTCCTCTGCGCTCTCGGTGTACTCTGTGGTTTTAATATTGCGTATGTTTTTCCTGTGGAAACAGGAAACTCACTCCTCAACAATACGGCTGACAATCCGCTTCACGAGCGGTAACACCATCATCAGGGCGGGGAAGGCAAACACCCACGACGTACCCCACGCGGCCATCCATGTGATAAAGAATTCCGGCACCGCGCCAATACTCAAAAACGTACTGATGCCGGACACCATGCAACTCATCATCACCGATACCAGCAAAGTGGTAACAATCAACGTATATTTCTTAGGGATGCGCGGCATGTTTCTGAATTAAAAAAATTATTGCCTTACTAA
>JAUICS010000116.1 GCA_030427765.1 Alphaproteobacteria bacterium | reverse complement strand
TATCAAGCGTTTCGCTAGATGAATTGTTGGGAATTAACGTTGTCATCCGAAGTTTAAAGTTCATTTGCCAGAAATAACGTTTACGGCCGTCGTTGTCTTCGTAAATACCTTGGTTTAAGCCGATCGGTGCGCTTATCGCCACGGTATCAATAACGCTTCTGTCCGCCAGCATTTTTGAGATTGTCTCTTTGTCTTTGATGTATTTTGTGAATTCCTGCCATCCCTGACGTGTGAAGGCCTTTGATGAATCACGAAGACGGCGGCGGTAATCGTGGTAACTGAAAGTAAGAGATGTGACTGCCGATTGTGATAACCAGGATGTTAGTGACGGCTTTGTAAGGTTTGGTTTATCCAGATCGTAACTTGGTGCCATACGTCCATCAAACGTCGTCGGGAAGTATCTTTCTTCAATCTGGTGCTCGGATACATAAAATCCGATAATGAAAATCAACGTGATGACAAGGGAATATTGAAAGAGCAGCAGTTTCACAAGATGCGAGCGGCGGTCTTTGTAATAAAGATCGTAGTAAAGAACCTTTTTCTTTACTGTACCGAAAACATTTTCATTACGTTTGATGGAATCATCGGTCATGTTACATGTTTTCCATTCGCCGTGGCGTTAGCCATATTGGGCGATCCATTGCTGGATACCCAGTCCGTTTGGACTTTCAAGTTTTGATACGCGAACAATAACCAGTGTGACAAGTAAATTATCTGACCGTGTTTTCGAGCCGGATTGGTATGTCACGTTTAACGGAAGTTCGACAATCCATTGATACTGGCCGTTGACGTTGGCCTCGGAAATCAGGATAGGCGCGCTTCTGGGTGCGGCGGTTACAACCTGACTGTTCTGTACAACACCTTCCATGATTCTGGATTTGTTGAGGGCGTCTGTAAAACTTGTCCAGCCTTGCTTCGTGAAGTTACGTGAGGCTTCTTGCAGGCGGCGTTTGTAATCATTGAAACCAAATGTCATCACTTCGGTGGATGCCTGTGCAACCCAGGACATAAGTGCCGGTGTGCTTAGGTTCGGAAGATTAAGGGGAACCATTTGAATAAGGCGGCCATCTTCCGTCGTGGCAAAATATCTGTTTTCCGGTTGGTGTATTCGTATTACCATAATCTGGGCAATAATTAAGCCAGCGATAACGATGGACTGGATAAAGGCGATACGTTGGAAATTTCGATACCCGTCGCGGTAAAACGCATTTCGCTTGATAACCGCGCCAATACCGTGGGTGTTGTCTTCTTCCCGCTTCTTGCCTTTTTTCCCTTTTGAGGGGCCTTGCTTACCCGAATCGGACGGGGTATCACTGGCGGCCGCGGCGGACCCTCGACGTTCTGCGTCGACAAGTTCGAGTGACTCATCACTGAATTCTATATCGGGACCTTTGGGACTCTCTTCTGAATCAGACATAAACGACTACACAATAGTTACTTTTTTCAACGACATTTTTAAAGATTGGGTTTAAGAATCTGATCGCCATAATCAAATATACAAAAACCCTTGTTTCATTCTCGGTTTTAAATTGGTATTTTACTAGCAAGTATATTTTGCATTTTCACATTGTGCCAGTGTAACCTGTTATATAGTAAGATAAATTTTGAAAATACTGAATAACAAGACAATTTCTATGCAGTGTAAAGGTATCATATCATCCCTCAGGATGCCATTGGCAGGGATTTTGCTTGGTATTTTTCTATGTTTTGCATTTGTTTCAAAATCATACGCGCATTGCTGTGGCTGTAGTTCGCCATGCGGTGCGTGTACCCCGCAACATGCCATACCGCAATGGTTTGGGGAGGGGTGCTCGATCATTGGTAATACACGTAAACATCTCATTGATGCGTTTGATGCGGACACAAGAACGGACTCGAGCTGGTTTAATCTACTTATCGATATCGGCTACAAATGGGACCAGTGTTACAGCGGCGCAAGTAATGGAAGTCCTGATGATCCGTTGCAAAAACAACCGCCAACCAGCAGGAATGAAGGTGGCCGGAAAGACTTCCGTGAATGGGTTGTCGACTGGCTTTTTGAAAGTTTTGTAAACCCGGCCATGATGCGGATGAGTCAGCAGTTTATTACGCTTGGTATGAGCCATGCCGCCGTGATTGGTAAATTTTTTGATGCGAAGCACCAGCTTGAGACACAGCTTCTTTACGATGAATTAAAAGTTGAGGCGATTGCCGATTATCAGCCAAGTGAGCCTTTATGCCGGTTTGGGACATTGACACGGTCGTTGGCCGCGACAGAACAAAAGGCAAAAACACATAAGGCTATGCTGTCGGATATTGCCCAGAAACGCCATTTATCTAACCGTTCACCTGAGCATTGGAATAATGACGCTGACCGTGATGGTCGACTTCGTCAATTCGCAAATGTCTACTGTGACAAAACACATATGGGCGGTCATCTGGTTGGGGCAGGTCCTGATGTTGGAGAGGGGCTTCCGGTTCCAATCTGTTTGGAGTCCGGGGGTACAGAAGCAAAGCGTTACAGCAAGGATGCAAATTATACCAAATCCATAGATGTTCCCCTTACGCTCGATATGAATCTTTTAGACAATGTCTTGCAGGAAGGTGAAGAGGACGTTCTTGCCATGGCGGCGAATTTGTTTGGGCATATTCCGGCTGATATTATAACCGTTGACGCATTTAAGAATCCTGAAGTGCATATTAAATACCTGGATTTGAGGTCATTTTTGGCAAAGAGAAGCGTGGCAGAAAATTCATTCTTTTCAATTGCTTCAATGAAGGCGAAGGGTGTTGGATCAAATTTTGATCATTACAAAGACCTGTTCGTTGATTTTGGATATACCGAGGACGATGCTGAGAAAATAATTGGTAAGGAGCCAAGTTATTACGGACAGATGGAAGTTCTGACCAAGAAACTGTACCAAAATCCGAATTTTTATACGGGTGCCATTGACGGTGACGCGAATATTGACCGGCAAGAGGCCGCCATTCAGGCGTTTGAGCTTATGCAACAACGCGATTTCTTTGAAAGCATGTTGCGGCAAGAAATGGTTTTGTCCGTTATGTTGGAAGAACTTTTGAGAACGCGCTCGCTTGAGCTTCAAAGAAACATGGGGGAATCTACGAGGTAGATGATTTTGAAAATTCGTAAAAAACATTGTGTATCTATTTTGGCCACTGCTGTGTGTACGGCGCTGGTGTACATTATGTTTATGCAGTCCGCGTTTGCGCATTGCTGTGGATGCCCTGCGCCATGTAGTCGCTGTAAACCAACGCAAACAGAAGAGGCTGAGGTTAATATCCGTCCGTATTTTCGTGATAGAATGACGGAATACAGAAACTGGTTTACATCTGAATTTTTTATATCGCGTATTCAGCCGGACTGGATGCTGGCGACCCAGCAATTATCAACGGTTTCCATAATGCAGGTTGGCATTGTTGGTGGATTTTTTGATGCAAAACATTTGCTGGAAACAACCCGTCTGATGGACAAGATGCGTGTTGATGCGATTAAGGAATACCAGCCGAGTGAAGCGATGTGCCGTTTTGCGACCGTGACAACCGGTCTTGCATCGACAGAGCAAAAGCAGAATGCCACGCAAATAGGCTATTCGGAAAAAAGTGTTGGACGCTTGCTGCTGAATTCCGAGGGTAATCGTGGCAGTTTTTCATCTTTAGGCGAAGAAATTGAGGCCGAGGCGCGCGTAAGGCAGTTTCGTAAAATATATTGTGATAAGGATGACAATGCCGGACATCTGGTCGGCACAGGCGCAAATGGGGCAAAGGCGCTCTGCGGCACAACCGGCGGCACTGATCCTAATCGACTGAATAACGATGTGAATTATACCAAGATTCTTGATCAACCATTGACATTGAACGTTGGTAACGTTGATACCGAAATGACAACTGAGGAGCAGGATATTCTGGCTCTTGCCGATAATATTTATCATTACAAAGGCTTTGAAAAAATTCAGCCGCAGAACCTGTTTACAATTTATGGCAGTCTTAGCCCATGGATAAGTCTTATGTCCTATGCGTCAAAGTCGGAAGTCGCCCAGAGCAGTTTTTACAATCTGGTATCCGAAAAATCAGCGGGAACCGGCGTGTCCAGTAAATATTTTATCGATTTGGTGCAGGAGCTTGGTTACAATGAAGAAGATGCCAAGGAGCTATTTGGTGAAAAGCCCAGTTACTATGCGCAGATGGAGTTATTGACGAAGAAGCTCTATCAAAACCCGAACTTTTTTGTCAGTTTGATTGATACTCCGAACAATGTGAATAGACAGCTTGCATCTCTTGAAACGTTCGAGGTTATGCAGAAACGCGATTTTTATCACGGACTTGTCCGGCAGGAAATGCTCCTGTCCTTAATACTCGAAGAATTGACGCAGCCACGACATAGGTTGCTATACGTAAGGCCTTTGGGAAATGATAATGATTAACGCACGCATTAAAACCGGTTTCACCGGCTTGCATCTTATTGATGTCAGGACCGCTGCATTCATTCGCAGGGCAATGCTTATGCTTTGTGTATGTTTTTGTGCTTTTATGCTTGCAATGCGCCCTGCACATGCGTGTCCGTGCGTATGCTATACGCAGTGCGGTGTATGTATTGATGAAATCAAGGATCAGTCATCAAAAACCCGTTTTATCAGTATTTATAATGAGTTTGAAAACCAGAAAAACTGGGATAGGGGAAAATTGCATCCGGGATGGCTTAGACCGTCGCTTATGTTGATGGTGGAACAGTTAACGACGGCTGCGTTTTTCTCTGTCGGAACGATCGGGACGTTTTTTGATGCGAAACAGCAGCTTGAAACGCAACGTTTGATGGATGAGATATATGCCAAAAGTCTGCGTGATTACCAGCCTAGCACCGCCCTTTGCCGTTTTTCAACATTGGCGGTGGATTTGCCGGCTTCCGAACAACGGGCAAATGTTCAAAAGGTAATGTTTTCAAAGGCAAATCTGGATAGGCATCTCGGTAAGAAGAGTGGTATGGGTGCCGACCCGCTTAAAGACAGCAATGCTCGTAAAAATCAATTCAGACATACATATTGTGATAAGAATGAATTTATGGGGAATATTGCGAATGACGCACAAAGATCACTTTGCGGTGATAATGGCGCAACGGATGCGGAACGATTTAATAAAGATATAAGTTATACGAGAACGCTCGACTTTCCGTACACCATCGATATGAATCTGACCGATAAAACGATGACCAAGGATGAAGAGGATATTTTCGCGCTATCCCGAAACTTGTTTGGTCATACCGTGTTCCCGCGCCCTGCGGCCAATAAATTGCAATTCAATGATAGCCAGAATCGTCGACCCACGAAGCAGCAGAATACGTATCTTCAATCACGGTCAATAATCGCAAAACGTAACATTGCTGAAAATTCGTTATTTAACATTGCATCGATGAAGGCCAGGGGAACAGGTCTTTCAAAGGATTATTACAAGCAGATTTTCATGGATTTAGGGTTTATGGGGCGCGATTTCGAAACCTTTATGGCCGAGGATACAAGCCGGTCAAAATCAGGTCATCCCAGTTATTATGCCCAAATGGACGTTTTAACCAAGAAACTATACCAAAACCCTAATTTTATAGCGAACCTGATAGATAAA
>JAUICS010000115.1 GCA_030427765.1 Alphaproteobacteria bacterium | reverse complement strand
GCAATCATCAGAAGCGCGGCCACCGTGGATAAATTAAATTCCATTTGAGTTATGGCGAACAACCCAAGCGTTGCGATCGCATCATGGGCAAGCGCGACAATGGACGCCACACCAAATTGCCATTCAAAACGAAACGTCACATAAATCAAAATACCGATTAATGCGGCGATCATGGAGATTAAACCGGCCTGTTTAAGCTCCTCCCCCACTTGCGGCCCAACATATTCAACACGGCGGTAATCAATGCCGGTTTCGGCAAATTTTCCGTCCAGAGTTTCACGCACGGTTTGGATGGCCGCATTTTGAACATCACTGACGTCTTGTCCATCCCCGGCACGTTGTTGCGGCAAACGTATAAGTAAATCATTCGGCTGGCCAAATTCCTGAATAGATACATTTCCAAGATCAAGATCATTTAATTCGGCACGCAAGTCACTAATATCCGGAATGTCTGTCGTGCGAATTTCAATGAGCGTACCGCCCGAAAAATCAATACCGAAATTCAAACCCTGCGTTGCCATCGTGCCGATTGACCCCAGAACAATTAGGGCCGACAAGGCAAACGCCACAAAACGCACGCCGATGAAGTTCAACATTGTATCGTCAGGAACAAATTTCAAACCGCGTATAATCATAGAACTCTCTCTAACTCAATCACTTATCTTTTTAAATCGACCTACTAAACTGAAATAACACTGGGGCGTTTATTTCGCAGCCACGTCACCACCATCAAACGTGTCAGCATAATGGCCGAGAAGAAGGACGTTACAATTCCGATACCGAGTGTTACTGCAAACCCCTTAACCGGGCCGGTTCCAAATGAGAACAAAATAATTGCCGCAATCAATGTGGTCAGGTTCGAATCGATAATGGTTGTCATCGCCCGCCCATACCCCGCATCAACGGATGAAATTGGCGAACGTCCAGTACGCAATTCTTCCTTGATGCGCTCAAAAATCAACACATTTGCATCCACGGCCATACCAACGGTCAATACAATCCCGGCAATACCAGGCAATGTCAATGTTGCCTGCAAGCTCGACAACAGCGCAAAAATAAGGGAAATATTCAGGACCAATGCAATATTGGCAAATATGCCAAACAATCCGTAAACGGCAAACATGAAAACGAGGATAAATGCCAGCCCAACAAGACTGGCCATTTTACCGGCTTCAATTGAGTCTGCCCCAAGTGATGGCCCAACCGTCCGTTCCTCAATAATTTTCAATTCGGCAGGAAGCGCACCGGCACGAAGTAAGAGTGCCAAATCAGATGTTTCCGCAACCGTGAAGTCACCGGAAATAATCGCCGCACCGCCACAAATCGGTTCATTAATGCGCGGCGCACTAATAATGTCATTATCCAGAACAATGGCAAATGGCGTTCCGGTATTTTCCTGTGTTAACTTACAGAAACGGCGTGCGCCCACACTGTTTAAGTTAAAGCTTACAACCGGCTGACCAAGCTGGAATGTCGGTTGCGCATTGGTCAGCATTTCCCCGGTAATATCCGGACGACGGTCAACCCGCATGCGCTGACCCGGTATATCGGCGGACGGCAATAACAAACCTCCACGGCCCGTTGCCTCATCACCAATAACCAAATGGAACGTCATTTTGGCCGTCGTACCAATTAATTCTTTAATACGTGTCGGGTCTTCAACCCCCGGAAGCTGAACCAAAATACGGTCATCACCCTGACGCTGGATGATCGGTTCATTTGTTCCCGTTTCATCAATACGTCGACGAACAACTTCAATAGATTGGGAAATGGTCTGGCTGATTAATTCCTGCTTTGCCTGCTCATTAAATGTTGCTTCAATTGCATTATCGGCTGGGTAAGGCGTAATGGTCAGACGGTCATCAATCTGTGTGACAACACGTTCAGCTTTTTGGAAATCATCCGCATTCTTGATCATCACACGCACACCATCGGGAATACCATTCATACCGGCATACGGAATACGTTCCTCACGCAACTCACCACGGATTGAACTCAGGATGTTATCCCGCTGCTCAATCATCACAGAATTGATATCGACTGAGAAAAGAAGATGGGCACCGCCCTGTAAATCAAGCCCAAGATTCACCGTCTGATTTGGCATCCACGACGGCAAATTACGTTGCATCCATTCACGCGATGATGAGCCCACAACGTTTGGCGCACTGTAAAAAATACCGAACAGGCATACCAAAACAATGAAACCGATTTTCCAGGGTGATATTTGCAGCATATGAAATCCGCCTAAGTCCTACTTTTTCTTCTTATTGTCTTCGTCTTTTTTGTTGTCATTCTTTGGCGAACCGGCTTCCGGATTTGCCGTTACGATATCTTCATAACGTCCGGAAATCGCAGAACGTAGAACGATTACCTTGTTCTTATCACCGATATCAAGAACAACTTCATTATCACTCGAATTATCGTCGATCGATCCGACAAGACCTCCGCTGGTGACAACGCGCTCACCCTTTTTCAGGGAACCAAGCATGTCACGATGCTCACGAATACGGCGTTGCTGCGGACGTATCATAAGAACGTACATGAGCAGGATCAAAACCCCGATGAGAAGAAAGTTCATGAAAAACATTTCACTGGCCGGCGGTGCACCCGCGGCAGCGTCTTGCGCAAAAGCATATTGAATGAGCATTATAAACTCCTTAATGTAAGTATAAATTTACCGTAAGCCCAAAGACGAACTATAACTGTAAGAAACACAAAGACAAGTGCCTTTAAGGTGAAATCCCCATGAATTCAGACGATATCAACGACATCAAAACTTACCTGTCCCGCATCGCCGATGCATTGGACGGAAACATCGGCGGTAATGCCGCCCCGGATAAATTTGAATCACAGAGTGTTTATTTGTGGCAAAGCCAGAACAAAATATTCGAACCTATTGAAAATACAACAATTATTGAGCTGGATAATTTGATTGGAATTGATTACCAAATTGACATTCTAATGGGTAACACGGCACAGTTTGCAAACGGATATGCCGCTAACAACGCACTTTTATGGGGGGCACGCGGAACAGGCAAAAGTGCGGTTGTAAAGGCCATCCATAAACATCTGACAGAAAACGAAAATGCACCACTCATCCTCATCGAAATCCACCGCGAGGATATAAGCGATCTGGAATATGTTGCATCAGTATTAAAGTCATACCCGTCAAAACGCTTTATCCTGTTTTGTGATGATCTGTCTTTTGATGAGGGGGAAAACAGTTACAAATCATTAAAAAGCATTCTGGAAGGCGGTGTTGTATCACGCCCTGACAATATTATTTTTTACGCCACATCCAACCGCCGCCACTTAATGCCGCGACAGATGATTGAAAACGAACGCAAGGTTGCCATTCATCCCGGTGAAGCGGTTGAAGAAAAAGTATCCCTTTCCGACCGTTTCGGATTATGGCTGGGTTTCCACTCCCACGATCAGGACTCTTACTTGAAAATGATTGATACTTACTGCGCCAAATTCAAATTAACGGGCAAGAAAAAAGATATTCACGCGCAGGCGCTGGAATGGTCACGCACGCGCGGCAATCGTTCCGGCCGTGTGGCATGGCAATTTATTCAGGACCTTGCCGGACGCCAAAAAAAATCTCTCGAGAAAAAGTCTCTCACTTAAAGAAAAGTCTTGCTTAGACATAAAACTGTTTTGACATGGCGCGCCCCTGTGTTATGAATAATAAAAAAATAACAGGGTACGCATGCTAAACTACATCGCACACACCAAAACGCGTGAAAACGCCAAACGAACGATCAACGCAACAATAAAAGGGTTCTCCTATTCACAAAATGGTGAAACGGTCGAGTACGCAATATCTACAGAAGATGGTATTGCCAATCTTGACGTTGCCGAACAATTAAAAGGCGCAAAATTTGATCCGAATGCGTTAACAGCATTATTGGCCGCATCACGCCGTGTTAAACATCTGGCCGAGATCACACTTCATAACCTGAATGGTGAATTTTTTATCGCGGTAAACCCGATCATGAATCTGGCAAGTGTTCGCATCGAAAACGAAGAAAAAACGGCGTGGGACTCACAGGTCATAACCAAAGTTGGCGCCATTATTGAAGAAGAATTCAGCAATGCCGTAAAAGCCAGTAAAACGGCCCATAAAGAAGGCCAGTTGATTACAACAACCAACTTCTGTTCCGTCATCGGCGAAGGGGGCATGGCCAAGATTGACTCATCCCTTTATCAATCACCTTCCCTTTAAGACTTAGGACGATCCTTCACGGCGCAGGTCAAGCGTGTTGTGCACGTCATCTTGCCTTCCGGATTAAACAGATCAATTTGCCAGACGTGCATGCCGCGGCCCACGCGAACGGGCTTACAGATACCCGTTACTTCACCGGATGAAATAGATCGCAAATGACTGGCGTTCAGTTCAATACCCACCGCCATAAATTTGTGAAAATCTATACACATCCATGACGCAACGGACCCGAGCGTCTCCGCAAGAACACAACTTGCACCGCCATGCAAAATGCCAAACGGCTGCACCGTACGATGATCAACGGGCATGGTCCCTTTCAGGAAATCCTCACCAATCTCCGTAATAATAATCCCCAAATGCTTGTTAATATGGTCTTTTGTCAGACCGCGATCTTTATTGAGATCATCAAGCGTATAGTCCTGAAACCAAATCGACATTACGACCCTGCCTTTTCCAGCTGATAAATCGGATTAAACACTTTCTTGCCTTTACGAACCTCGAAATGCAGCTGCGGCTTATCGACCTGTCCCGATGATCCAACGGTGCCGATTGTCTGACCACGGCGAATGGTCGCCCCTTTCTTCACCAAAAATTTATCAAGATGGGCATACGCCGTCATCCATTGCTCCGAATGCCGCACAAGAATCAAATTACCATACCCCTTGATCGCATCACCGGTATAAACAACAACCCCATTATCCCCTGCGCGCACAGGTGCACCGCGCGGCGATTCTATGTTTATGCCATCATTATGCAGGCCACCCGTTTTGGGACCATAACTGGATAAAATCTTGCCCTGCACCGGCCACGCAAACCGGTTTGATGATCGTGCGGGTGTTGTTTTTGGAATCGCGACTTTATTTAATTGTGTTGGCGGTTTTGTCGCGGCCTTCGACGATGTAACGGTTTTCACCGGCACGGCTTTTGACTGAACGCTCTTGCCTGTTGGCGCGGCATAAGACTGCGATGCAAATCGACCTGTATACGGCAGTTTCAGTTTTTCATCCGGATAAATACGGTACGGCGCAGGAATATTATTGATACGCGCCATTTCCGACACACCCACGTCAAATTGCTGCGAAATACTGAACAGGGAATCACCGGTTCGCACCGTATATGTCTCTGGCGGCGGTAAATATAAACGCTGCCCTAACTCAAGATTATATGGCGGCCCCAATCTGTTTCTATCCAGCAAATCACGAAGTGGAATTTCATAACGTTTTGAAATACTCCAGGCCGTATCACCGGCACGCACAGTATGCACCCCTGCACTCCCCGCCGCATTGGTTCGCCCGTGATGGACAAATGGCGCAGGTGTGCTGCTTTGACCGCAGGCGGATAGCAAAACTAACAACAGGAAAACACAAAAATATTTAGGCTTCATAATTGGGATACTCATTGG
>JAUICS010000114.1 GCA_030427765.1 Alphaproteobacteria bacterium | reverse complement strand
CCAATGATTTTATCCGGCCGTTTGATATGGATTGTTGGCAATTGCGCCGCCGCATCATGTAACGCGGCTAGTGACAGATTAACCCCCGTTGCAATCACCCCGCCGCAATAAGCGCCTTTGGCATTAATAACATCAAACGTTGTTGCCGTTCCAAAATCAATAACAATCCCCGGAACCTGATAATATTCGCGTACGGCCACACTGTTCACAATACGATCCGCGCCAACCTCCTGAGGGCGATCAACATCAATGTCGATATTCATTTTAATATCATCAAAACCAATAATATGCGCATCACATTTGAAGTAATTTTCGGCAAGTTTGCGAATATCAAAATTGGCGTCGGGAACAACGGAACTGACATACACATGTTTGATATCATCAAATTCAAGTTTCGATGTCTGGAAAAGACGGTACAGCCACACCGCATATTCGTCAGCGGTTCGACCGGGCAGTGTCTGGCATCGCCATGATGAAACCTGATCACGCCCCTGATAAACCGCGAAGACGGTGTTTGTATTACCTGCGTCGATTGTTAATAGCATTCTTTACTTATTTGCCCAGATTAATTTCACCAGCAGAAATCAAACGTCGATCCCCGTCCTGATCCAGTATTAAATTACCAGTATCATCAACATCAACAAAAATTCCATAAAAATGTTCGTTCGAAAGACGAACCCCGACCTTTTCGCCAATACCCACGGCATATTTTTTCCATTCCCGCAAAATATCGCTGAAGCCCATTTCCCGCCACTTGGTGTAATGTTCCCCAAATGACTGCAACAGATCATCACGAACCGCATCAAGATTACCAAGCCGGTCCGTAAAATCGTCCATCTTGATATAATCTGCCTGCTGCGCGAACACATTGAGGCCTATACCCACAATAACCTGATCTACCCTCGACGGATTCAGGGAATTCGTTTCGATCAAAATACCGCCAATCTTGTTTCCGTTTACCAAAATGTCATTCGGCCATTTTACCGCAACATTAACATCATCACTATCAAACGTTTGCTGAAGGTATGACGCAATGGATGTGGCCGCCACAAACGCGAGCTGGCCAATCTGATCATATGGACAATCGGGCTTTAGCAATATGCTGATATATAGATTGCCTTTGGGGGAGCTCCATGAATTACCGAAACGGCCACGACCTTTTGTTTGCTGGTATGCCTGAACAACATATCCTTCGGCTTCACCCGAAAACTGCTCGCGCAAGGTTGTGTTTGTGCTGTCGAGAGCATCAAATATCTGAACATCGAATTTCATGGAATTGAATTTATAGTTTTTCGAACAAAATGGAAGATGCTTGATCCGTTGTATTGAACAGTAAAGATGGCTTGGCAATTAAGCCGACAACGATTAAAGCACAGACAATCATAATGACCTTCTTCACAAATAAATCCGTATGATCGATTTCATCAATAGACTGATCAAACAACACAACCTTGATAATCCGCAGGTAATAATACGCGGCGACCACGGATGTTAATACACCAAATACGGCAAGTGTGTAATATTCAGCCGAAACGGCGGCATTAAACACCGCTAGTTTCCCGAAGAAACCTGCCATTGGAGGAAGCCCCGTCATTGAGAACATCAATATAACAAGAATATATGCAATGACTGGATTTGTATGAACCAAACCGCCCATATCGGATATGCGTTCAATCGCAATACCGTTACGACGCAGACATAAAACAATGCTAAACACGCCAGCCGTCATAATCATGTATAGGGTCATGTAGATCAGTGTTGATGACACGCCCTGCTCCGTACCCGCGATAAGACCTATCATTGCATAGCCCATATTACCGATAGAGCTATATGCCATCAGGCGTTTGATATTTTCCTGTGTCAGTGCAGCAAAAGCGCCCCATGCCATTGACAGAACGGACAATATCACCAGAACCTGTGCCCACTGGTCCGGTATGGTACCAAACATTTCAAAAAGAACGCGGATAAGAAGGCCCATGGCTGCAACCTTCGGCACAATGACAAATAACGCTGTTACGGATGTCGGTGAACCTTCGTAAACATCCGGAGTCCACATATGAAACGGAACGGCAGAAATTTTAAATGCAAATCCAACCAAAAGGAACACAAGGCCGATAATAACGCCTTCACTCACATTTTCAGGCGTTGATAGGAACGTAGCGATTTCTGAAAAATGGATTGTTCCGGTAAAGCCATAAATCAACGATGCACCAAAAAGAAGCATACCGGACGATAACGCACCTAGGATAAAGTATTTCAATCCGGCCTCTGCCGAGCGCATTGAAAAGCGATGTATCGTTGCCAAGACATAAAGGGATAATGCCTGCAATTCCAAGGCAACATATAAAGACAAAAGATTATTCGACGACACCATCATCATCATACCCAAGCCCGCAAACAGGGTAAGGACAGGATATTCAAAGTGTTCCATCTTTTCTTGCCGTAAATAAGGAATGGCCATGGCAAGTGATGCAATCAGTCCAAGCAGAATGATAACCTTTAAATATGTACCGAACGCATCCAAATGAAACATATTGAAGAACGTATCACCTGACAAACCACGATTTGCAAAGACAAGAACAACCCCGAATGCAAAAACAGCAATTGTGCCCCAGCATAGATTTTTGGTGTAGGAATCACCTTTAAATACACCGAGCATTAACAGCAGCATTCCCGATAACGCTAAAAAAATCTCCGGTGTCGCGATGACAATATTTTCCATGCTATTTGTCCTTCGTCATACCCATTTTATCATTGTCATTTTTAATGACATCCGGCATTGGCGGAAACTTTCCTGATGCCGGCTCAATATTAGTAAACATTTGTAAATTGGCTTCTTTCACACTATATGGCTCGATTTGTGCCACAAGCTGCTTAACAGACGGTGATATCTTTTCCATTATCAATGACGGGTATACGCCAAGCGCAATGACAAGTACAACAATCGGCACAAACATTGCGGTTTCACGCCAATCCAAATCCGACATACCGGATGCATCGGCATGCACCTGCGGTCCAAAAATAACGGTTTTATATAACCACAACATATATGTGGCACCCAAAACAACACCGGTACCAGCCAAAATGGCAAGATATGGGTCTACCTGATACGCACCAAGAAGTGCGAGGAATTCTCCGACAAATCCGCTCGTCCCCGGTAAACCGACGGAACCCAGCAACAAAATCATAAATACAGTCGCGTATTTTGGCATATTCCGGACAATACCGCCGTAACGATTAATATCACGCGTATGCATTCTGTCGTAAACAACACCGACACATAGGAACAATGCCGCCGAGATTAACCCGTGGCTAAGCATCTGGAAAATTCCACCTTCAATCCCCTGTACATTCAATGTGAATATTCCGAGCGTTACAAATCCCATATGGGCAACGGATGAATACGCAATCATTTTCTTCATATCCTGTTGTGATAACGCAACAAGGGATGTGTAAATAATCGCAATGATACTTAGCCAATACACCATTGGTGCAAAATAAAGCGTGGCATCAGGGAACATCGGGATGGAGAACCGCAAGAACCCGTAACCACCCATTTTCAACAATACACCGGCAAGTATTACGGAGCCCGCCGTTGGGGCCTCAACATGCGCATCGGGAAGCCACGTGTGAACAGGCCACATCGGCATTTTTACCGCAAAACTGGCAAAGAACGCGAGCCATAACCAATATTGCATATAAGTCGCCACCGGCGATGCCATGAGTGTCGGAATATCCGTTGTCCCCACCTGAAAATAGAGTGTCAAAATGGCAACAAGCATCAACACAGAACCTAAAAATGTATACAGGAAGAATTTGAATGCGGAGTAAATGCGGCGATCACCACCCCAAATTCCAATGATCAAGAACATCGGTATCAGTACGCCTTCGAAGAAGACATAAAACAAAATAGAATCAAGAGCGGCAAATGTTCCAATCATAAATGTTTCAAGAACAAGAAACGCCATCATGTATTCCTTGACCCGTCGCTGCACCACATTCCAACTGGACAGGATGCAAATTGGCGTCAGGAAGCTGGATAAGATAACGAAAAACAGGGATATACCGTCCACGCCCAGATGATATTTGATTCCGTAAGCCGGGAACCAGTCAATCATTTCTACAAATTGAAATCCCGTTTTCGTTTCATCAAAATTCACAAGCAATACGCATGATAATGCAAAGGTGAACAAGGAACTCCATAACGCAATGGCCTTAGCATTACGCGCAGATATTTCCGCATCTCCACGGATAATCAAAATAAATAATACCCCTACCAAAGGCAGGAATGTCATCAGGGATAAAATTGGAAATGTGATCATACCCCGATACCCTTCATAATATTACCTATCAATGTATCAAAGCCGTGCGCGCGGTAGAACATCCATGTCACGAGGCCCAAGACACCAAGCATCATTAAAAACGCGTAATGGAATATAAAACCGGTTTGCAGACGGCTTAGAACCTGCCCAAACCCTTTTGATAAGAACGCCATACCGTTCGGCCCCACCCCGTCAATAATCAAACGGTCGCCCACGAATGAAAAGAACCGTCCAAGCCACCATGCCGATTTCACGAACACGGCATTGTATATTTCATCGAAGAACCATTTGCGGAAGAACAGTGTATGTAGTCTTGAAAAACGGCTACGGACCAATTCCGGAAGGTTTGTAAGCCGGATATAGAATAGAAACGCGAGGGCAATACCAAGAACACCCATTATTGTCGGTGTAAGTTTCACCATAAGTGGAACAGAGTGCGCGGCCTCAACCGTATCATTTTCGGGTTTTACCAAAATCGCATCGCCCCAGAATTCCTCTTTATTCCATGCGTCCTTCATATCGTCCATGGATTTTAATTCATGGCCAGCCGCATCATGCCCTTCGAGATGAGTGTCTTGATGAAGTGCATCGCCATGAATTGTTTCATGAGCGGCTTCCGCATGTACGGCCCCATGTCCATCACCATGATGCCCGTGATGACCGCCAACAAAGCCGCCATAAAGCGCAAAACCTGATATCAACGCACCAACCGCGAGTAAGTATAACGGATAAAGCATAACCTTTGGCGATTCATGGACATGCGCCCATACTTTTTCATCCATTCTGGCCTCACCATGGAATGTCATGAATATTAGGCGGAATGAGTAAAACGCCGTCATGAATGCAGCAATTACGCCCATCACAAACGCATACATACCGTGCGTACTGTTATCCGCCCAAACGGCCTCCAAAATAATATCTTTCGAGTAATAACCCGCAAAGAACGGCACGCCGCATAATGCCAAACTACCAATCCACATAAGCGTATATGTCACGGGAATTTTATACCAGATACCGCCCATCTTGCGCATATCCTGTTCATCCGACATAGCGTGAATGACGGAACCTGCCCCCAAGAATAAAAGTGCCTTGAAAAACGCATGTGTTACAAGATGAAATATGGCCGCGCCATATGCCGACACACCAAGTGCAAAAAACATGTAGCCAAGCTGGCTCATCGTGGAATATGCAATAACGCGTTTAATATCAAATTGTGTCAGGCCGATTGTTGCCGCCACGAATGCCGTTGTCGCACCAACATAGGTAATAACTTGCAACGCAAATGGTGCGTATTCATAAAGTGGTGAAAAACGCGCCACCAAGAATACACC
>JAUICS010000113.1 GCA_030427765.1 Alphaproteobacteria bacterium | reverse complement strand
GGACTGCATTTTTATGACAAAAAGCGAACATATCACCTTGAATCCGCCATATACCTTGCCGTCTATCGTGACAAAAGGACAGGCACCTTAAAAGCAGAACTCGCTTACGAAGACCTCGAAAAAGAACGTCAACGCCGCCGTAATGGTGAAAGCACCATATACCGTTCATTCCAGTCACTTGGTGCCGTCCTTGGCCTTATGAAACTTGAACAAGGGGAAGATCGGGGGGAAGAGATAGACGTCTCGGCGGACATCTCGGACGAAAGTAATGACGTTACCTTCAGGACTCTTGATCCATAACATGCTATGATACAAAAAATTGCGAATATAAATGGTTAAATCCGCATCCGTTGACATAGATAGTCTTGATGACGAACATTTGGTCTGGAGGGAGCTCCAGTTCCCCGGACGGGTGTCACGCAGTCGCCTGCGCAAGATATTCAAACGCTCGAACGACAATCCCGCCCAGCCTGAAATCACCGCACGTTTTCTATTTGATTCGATAATTGATCGGTTAATCGAGGATGGACGCGTATTTGAAAACGGTAAAGATTTTATTGAGGCCAATCCGGAATTCGGCGCGGCAAATGTGGCACAGCTCGAGGTCACTGACATTGACCAATTCGGCACAGCGTACTTGCAAATCGTCAACATAGCAAATGACGATCACCCACGCACGCCGATTATTGCCGGACGGCAAAAGGCGCAACGCCACAACTTAAAAATCGGCGACCGTATCTGGGGAAATTTAAGGCGAAGCAAACATAAATATGATAACGAGAGTTATGGGGCTGATGTCCTGCAAGTCGACAAAATTATGCCTATACACGCAGAAACGGATTTACCCATTCTGCGGGTACGGTTTTCTGCAGAAACAGATGCAAAAGGCAAACGTCCTAAACGGAATTTGCGATCACTATATCGCGGTATCCAAGGGCATTTTTATACATCCGGTAAGGTATCAGATTCACTACGTCGGCTAAAAAGTGTGTTTGCCATACCGGCAAATGATTACCACCCCGCAAATCCTCATATTATTATTGATAAAAGTCTTCGTACGCGCATTACAAAACGTGATCTCGAAACAATCGCCAGAAATAACGGTTTGCGCACCGGGCACACCAAGCGTATCGAGGCGCAGGCCGCAAAAGCCGTGAAACACGGTCAATCCGCCAAAAACATCTGGGAACACCCGGCGCGCGTTGATTTGCGACATATACCTCTTATTGCGATTGATGAGGAAGGGTCAACACCTGAAGACCTTATCCATCTAGAGCCATGGATCATTGATGGGAAACAGGTTGGATTCATTGAAACCTGCGTTATTTCAGACTTTACACCGTATGTAACGCCAGGGTCAGACCTTGATTACTCAGCCATGAAACACGGAGAAAACCTTTATACCCCGCTTGGGGCATACACTGTCCTACCCGAAAAAACAATGAAGGCCGCATCGTTTGAGGAAGGGCAGGATGCACTCGGCTTCTTCACACGTACATTCAGACAAATGAACGGCACCATAGATCATGTTGAAGACGGCATTTGTATCGCACGAAACAACAGCCAAATGGACCATTACGACTTCATTGACTATATTCGTGCACCTGAAAACCGGATTTATCAAGACTGGCTGGCGATGATGCGCAAGAATGAAATCATCAACACGATGTCATCATATAAGGCAGACATGGACCCACATATCCGCGACGCATACGACATGGTATCCGGAATGAATGTAGGGTCTTACATGCATTTTGCCGAAACCCTTGGTAATGCCGGCATAAAATTCCTTAGGTGGTCACTTTCCGATATTTCCGAACCTGAAAACTATGATGAATGTTACCTAATCCTTGCCGACAAAGGATATGAAATACCGGAAGACCGCGAAGAGTTTGATAAAAACTGGCAAGATATTATTAGAAACATACTTGAGAAAGCCCGAAAAAATGGGGAAGAAGATCGTATCGGGCCACTTATCCGGCACTACCTAATCCGCCGTCCACAATATATGACCGATAATGACACATACCATTCTGCGTTCGGCAGGCCATATGCGCGTTTTAAGGGACGTTATTACGCCGGCTTGTTGAACCAACGCCGATTGCATGCATATTTCCATCAAAGGCGTATTGATGCAGGCTTGGCTGACCAGCAGGAGGCAGATCTGGCAAAAATTGAGGATGAGAAACACAATATTGACGATGTCGCCAACCATTTGAATGAAATTATCGAGGCACGTTCATCCTTCTATGACGGCGTTCGCGATTACACGTTTTTTGATTTCTTTGTCAAACGGAATGAAGATAAAGAAGTTATCGTTGAAATCAGCAAGATTACATTCAACGGCGTTACCGTATACAACCCCGCCACGGACATACGAAAACGTATTAAACCCGATGCATTACCAGCAGGATGGGATATTGACCCGAGTGGCCAGCTTCTGAATTTCCATGGGCAATCCTACGCCGTGGGTGACGAAATTGTCGGCCGCATAGAAAATGTAAAGCCGAAAAAACTGACATGGGATTTAACATTTTTACGCCCCTTGATGCCAAAACCGGATGCCGTATCGGTGCCAACGCCATCATAAACTTCATTTTTCGCGTATATTTCACTTGACAATAATTGTGTTTTTTGCCAAATACTATGGCTTAATTTGAAAGGAATAGGTTATGGCGTCGAAAGCGGCAGCAGTAAAATTACGTTTGGTAAGCACTGGCTTGAATGAAAAAGGTGAGCCAACAGGTTACACATACTACATTCGTAAGAACGTTCGTAAGCATACTGAGAAGTTCAAATTCAGAAAATACGACCCTCGCGCCGTTCATCCAGAAACCGGTAAACGCGGTTGTCACGTCCTTTTCGAAGAAAAGAAAATGCCACCTTCAAAGAAAAACTAATTCGTTTTTCGTTAAATTTTTCAAGATTATTTATGAGGCTATTTTTTCCTTCTTCCCTTCGGGAGGAGGAATTTCCGTTGCATCCAATAAACCGTGTCCATGCAGGACAATACAGTTACGGCCCAAATCTTTTGCCTGATACAGGCAGTCATCAACGATTTTTAGCGCTTCATGCGGCGTTGCCACGGTTTCGTCAATAATTGCGCTACCGATTGATGTGGTGATGCTGAGCTCACCACCTTCAGCTTTACATTTGAATGGTGTGTCGGCAATCGCCTTACGCAGACGTTCCGCAATGCGTTTTTCACGGGCCTCACTAACATCTGTCAGGATAACCACGAACTCCTCACCGCCCATACGCGCAACAAGGTCAAAACTCCGCAAACTTTCCTGCAAACGGCGGCCAAACTCAACCAACACCTCATCACCAACGCCGTGACCATGTACATCATTAACCTGCTTGAAATGATCAATATCCAGCATCATCAGACCTATATTCTTGCTGGTCAGTTTCATATTATCCATCGTTTTATTCAGGTGAACCTCAAGATAACGACGGTTGTATAGTCCGGTTAGTGAGTCCGTAAGCGCCATAGAAAGGCTGATTTCATAATTCATGCGCAAATGTTCCTGGAAACGTTTACGGCGTATTTGCGTACGTACCCTCGCCACCAGTTCATTTCCATCAATCGGACGTACAATGTAATCATGAACACCAATGCGAAGGGCTTTTGCGATATGCTCAATCTGCTCCTGCTCCGAAATAACCAGAATTGGTGTAGACCGTGTTCTGTCACTTGACCGGAAGTGGGAACACAAACGTAACGCATCCTCATCATCGAGGTTGAGCGACACGACGATCAGGTCAAATTCCTGTTCCTTCGTCAATTTAATGGCCTCAACCCCCGTATTGACGGTTTCCATTGTATGATAATCTTTATCAAGGGCCTTCGTGATGTTGTTAATTTCGTAATCAAGCTCGTTTACGACCAAAATCTTCGCGCCTTCGTACGGTTCTTCCATCACGGTCGCGTTACTATCCATCACGCCAAGCTGATTGGCCGTGCTTTCACGCGCATGCCATTCATCAACCGTCATTTTCAAACGAACGAGGGAGCGTACACGTGCAAAAAGCGCCGTTTCGTTTACCGGCTTGCTTAAGAAATCATCCGCACCGGCCTCAAGCCCCTGCACACGGTCCTGTGATTCCGAAAGGGCGGTGACCATAATGATCGGAATATGTGATGTTTTCGGGTTGTTTTTAACGCGGCGACATACCTCGAACCCGTCCATACCGGGCATCATAACGTCCAAAAGAATGATGTCAGGATTATCCTGTTCAATTTTTTCCAGCGCCTCTTGCCCGTTACTGGCCGTAACAACGTCATAGTATTCGGCAGCTAGCTTAGCCTCCAAAAGCTTCACATTCGGAAGAATATCATCGACTACTAAAACCCGCGCTGTCATATCTGGCGTCCCCGCATCATTTGCTTTTTTTATATCTAACCAAGGTACTTGTTAATCGTATCCATAAAATGTGTAACCGAAATCGGTTTTGAAATGTAATCTTCACACCCGCCTTCACGAATCTTCTGCTCATCACCCTTCATCGCAAATGCCGTCACGGCAATAACCGGAATAGATTTTAACTCCTCATCATCCTTAAGCCATTTTGTAATGTCCAGACCGGATACTTCCGGCAGCTGAATATCCATGATGATCAAATCCGGTTTGTGCTCCCGTGCCAGATCAAGTACCTCATGCCCATTACGGGTTTGAACGGTATCAATGCCATGTGCCTCCAGCAAATCGTGGAACAGCTTCATGTTTAGTTCGTTATCTTCAACGACAAGGACAGTTTTTGCCATCTGGTTACTTTCTATAATCTGAGCGTGCTAAAAATCTTATGAAGATCATCACAAATGCCATCATATAAAACCATACCTTAATTATTTCTTACTTTGTGCACCGCAATCCGGACGACCGAGTTTTTCAAGGGCCATAAGAGTCTGTTTTACCGTAAACCGGTCATATTCGATAACCATGTCACTGACAACGCCGTTATCATGGAAAACCATACTCATTTCATAGTCCGATTCCTGCACATCCTCATCAATAACAAAGAACGCCAAACGGACATTCCACGAATCCGTGTTTAATAAATCCTTATTTATATCGACGCTGCTTTGAAGATATTCCGGTGACGGTGTTTTTTTACCAATAAAGGAATTGATGATAACCGGACCATCCTCGTCACTTCCGTCAAATACCTCCGCCGAAAAGAATGTCTTACCTGATTTTGCCTGCTCGATAATCTTTACGGTATGGGCAAGTGGAAAATAGGATCCGGGTGAAAGTGTATATTCCAGATCTTCAGGTTTACTATATGTGGCTTTTCCGCCTTTCCCTTTTTCAAGCGTACCCTGCCCCCGAAGGGTCTGGTACACATTCATGTCCTGTTTACGGCGGGATGTAAAATCAAACGTGTCGCCAACATGGGTCTCAAAAGTCGAAAAATTGCTATTTACCACCACGGCCGGACTATCCGGATATTCATAAACCAGATCGAAACTATGGTCGGTCAACCACGCATCGCATGTCGCTTCGATTTCATACAGCATCTTACCGCTAACGTTCAGAATCTGGCCGTTACTTCGGTTTGCCGTCATTTTAATATCGTAAAGGGCCTTATGCGGCACAAGAATTTCAGGGGAAAATGCGTTGGCACCTAAAGGCAACAAAAGACAAACTAGAAAAACGGCAAAACGCATTAAAGAAT
>JAUICS010000112.1 GCA_030427765.1 Alphaproteobacteria bacterium | reverse complement strand
TGCCGCCGGAAAAACCGCCCGCGCATCTAAATTTTCACATGACGATCATTTTGCAGGACCGTCCGGTATTGCATGAACGCTGCCATATACGGTTTGACCAGATGATGCGTGAAGGCGCAATGGATGAGGTCCGCGCCATTTCAGAACGGCTAGATTCCGGGGACATACCGGACGATTCCCCGATATGCAATGCCCTTGGGTTCGACGCCATCCGCCAATATCTCAAAGGCGACATTTCGCGTGAAGAAGCCGAAGAAAAAACAAAAATCCAAACGCGTCAGTACATCAAACGACAAACAACATGGTTCCGTCATAAAAAGCCGGAAAATTTAAAGAGCTTTGACTTAATCACTGAACTTGGATAAAAACGCGCAAGACTAGAAAGTAAAAAACGATGCTATCATTATTATCCATTGCCCTTGGCGGTGCCTGCGGCGCATTATCACGCCACGGTGTAAATGTTATGGCGACAAATATATTAAACGTTGCCTTTCCGCTTGGAACGCTTGCCGTAAATATCATCGGATCCCTTATCATGGGTATTTTGATTGCCGTTTTTGCATTATGGTTTGATCCGCCGCAACCCGTCAAATCATTCCTTATCGTCGGTTTTTTAGGGTCTTTTACAACATTTTCAACATTCTCACTCGACACCATGCTGATGTTTAACAAGGGGGAATACGGTCATGTCTTTCTATACATGGCCACATCGGTCATACTGTCACTAGCCGCCATCTTCATTGGAAACTGGCTGACAATCAAACTTTTGACAAATGTGATCACCAATGTCTGAACAATCGGAAAAAAAACACGTATCGCACGGGGTCCATAACATCACCATCGCCGATGATGATGACGGACAACGCCTTGACCGCTGGCTACAAAAAAAATACCCATCCATTCCCAAAGGGCATATTTTCAAGATTATACGTACCGGACAAATCCGTATGGACGGAAAGCGGGTAAAGGCCGATACGCGTATGGTAAAGGGATTGAACCTGCGCCTGCCGCCGATGAATTTTACGGCCAAGGAAAACAAAGGCCTGACACAGTCCGAAGTCGATTTTATCAAATCATTGGTCATTTATGATGACGGCGACATTATTGCCATCAATAAACCCGCCGGTCTGGCCGTGCAGGGTGGAACGAACATTAAAACTCATGTCGATTATTACCTGGACGGTTTAAAGAACAAAAAAGATGTCCGCCCGCGTCTGGTCCACCGCATTGACAAGGATACGAGCGGTGTTCTGCTGTTGGCACGCAGTGCTGAAATGGCGCGCGAACTCGGCAATAAACTAAAAAGCCGTGATATACGCAAATATTACTGGTCAATAACCGTTCCCGCGATGCCGCGACTGGAAGGGACAATCGATGCACCAATCGGCAAAGGAACAGGCGCCTTGAAAGAAACCATGATTATTGACCGTGAGCACGGCAAAAGGGCCATTACCCATTATCAGGTCATTGAAAGTGCCGGCAAGGATATATCCTTTGTCTGTTTCTGGCCAAAAACGGGGCGTACACATCAAATTCGCGTCCATGCGCAACATATCGGCTGCGCCCTATTGGGAGACAGACGGTATACCGTGCCGGAAAATCCGGATAAACCCCTCAATATCGACTTCGATATTAACAAACGCCTGCATCTGCACGCACAGCGTGTTATCTGCGACCATCCAACCAGAAAAGGTGTAAAACTGGATATCACGGCCCCACTACCGAAAGACCTTCAGGCAAACTGGAATTCACTGGGTTTCAGCACGACGTTGAAAGATGACCCCTTCGCACATGTTGACGTATAAACAGCAACAGATAAGATGATCGTGCATTAAATAACATCGTACAAATACATGACCATTCCCGATTTAAATAGCGACAGCTACAAAAAAAGCATCTTCAAGAAAAAGAAACGGTCACCCGCCTATCGATGGACCAAAATCATCCTCATTACACTGGTTGTATCATTAAGCCTCGGGTTTTTGGTGCTTAGCACCTATCGCGGAAATGGCGATACCATGCGTGACGGTCTGGAAGAAACCTTTGGCGGTTTTCTGGGTCGCAAAGTGCATATCGGCAAATTGAATTACTTCTCTCTACTACCTGAAATGCGGCTTGATGTCGAAAATGTTCATATATTCGATAAAGCCTCCGAACCGAAAAAGGTTAAGGACGAAAACGGCGAAACAAAAATGGTCGCACCGGAGGGCACCCCAAAATACGATATGACCGCAGACCATATCCATATCGTCATGAGTTTCTGGGATATTCTGTTGCAGCGTATTGCATTCCGTCATTTCGAGATTAAGAACGTGTATATGTCGACGGAAATGACAAAATCGAAAGACGTGATGGTTGAAAATATTTCGTTTCAATCCACCGAAGATGAAACAGATACGGCCACCATGACGGCAAACGGATTTTACGGAAAAAATGCCCTACGGCTCGAATTCGGATTCAAACGTGATACCAAGGGTGAAAGCACCATATATCATTTTGATAAATCGGATGAGATACCGGTAAAAATCGGTTTTGATGCATACACGGTCTCCGGCTTACTGGATATTACACAAACCAATCATTTCATCCTTAACAATGCGGTCTTATCGGATGCAGAAGAGCCGCTTATGAACGCCAATCTTGATATTCGTAATGTTGATGGTCACCGTAACATTACCGGAAATATTCAGGTAGAGGACAGTGTTGCCAAGCTTGATCTTGATTTAACCCCATCAAATAAACTCGACGGTAAAGTCGATATATCACCGCTAAAACTTAACCGTCTTGGCGATGACACAAACAAGTTCAAACGTAGTATCGATGCCATTCTTGCCGTTCACGACGCATTTGATTCTGGTGATGAACCCGCCGAAGAAAAAGACAAAAGCGAAAATCCCTTTTCTGCCGATATCGCGATTAACATTAAAGACATGATGGTGAACGATGAAACGATGGGCACACTATCGCTACCGCTATCCATCACCGGCGATAAAATATCAATCAAAGACGGTACGGGTAACATTAATGACGGCGTACTTACATTTAACTCGGATATCCAGAACCCGGGTGACGGACAAGACATAACCATGAAAATAAAACTAAAAGACTGGAATTACGGTCCACTTCAACACGCCTTGAATGGTCAGGAAAGCGTGATGGGTAGTGCAACCATCAAAACCGATCTAAAATCAAAGGGCAAAACCACCGATGACATCCTTGGCAATCTGTCCGGACAGATAAAATTTGTCGCGGGTGAAGGACAGTTTCAAAGCAGTATGCTGAATTTCTGGGGTGGCGGCCTCGTTAACGCCATTATCCCATCGCTGGATCCAAAATCGGAAACACGTCTGAACTGTGCCATTCTTGATATGGATATCAAAGATGGTGTTGGCGATATAAAAACCATGTTTCTCGATACAAAACGCGTTACCCTGACCGGAAACGGCGACATTGATTTCGGTGATAATAAAATCAGTCTTCTTCTCGACCCGAAATCAAAGGATACGGCATTGCTGGATGTCGCCACATCGGTACTTGTGAAAGGTCCCCTTAACAAGCCATCAATCGGGATTGACCCGTTATCGCTAGGCACCAAAGTGGGTGGAATTATCGCGGGAATTATCAACCCCGCATTTCTCGCCATCTCCATGACGGATCTTGGCATTACCGACGAACACCCTTGCGCAGGATTTGTAAAAGGTTATAACAAGCAGGAATCATCAGAAAACGATGATTCAGTAGACGATCAAACACCGGCAGCAAATAATGAAGATGCAAGCATCGACGACATTATTATCCAGCCAAATGATCAATAACGATAACGACTATTAACGGCCTCCGCATGAAACGTTTTTATACAACTGTTGCAATCGAAAACAATGATAACGATACGTATTCGATATCCCTCGACGGCAAACAAATTAAAACACCCCTTAAGAAAAATCTGGAAACGCAGCATCAAAGCATTGCAAAGCTTATACAGGGTGAATGGGAACGTCAGAATGAAAAAGTCGAACCGGATTCCATGCCAATCATGCAAATTCTGTCCACGCGCATTGATAAGGTCGATCCGGAGCGCGGAAAAATTGTGAACCAGATTATGGGATACTGCGATACGGACCTTCTGTGCTATCCGGCAATCGAACCCGAAGCACTGGCCACAAAACAACGTGCGCTTTGGCAACCGTATATTGATTACATCAATGACAAATTCGATGTCACATTCCAGATAACAACAAATATCCGTGCCCTGACGCAGGACGATGATATACATGATAAGATTTTTGCGTACCTTAATGATCAGGATAATGATCACCTGACCCTGATACGCCTTGTGACAGAATTAACAGGTTCCCTGATACTGGCCATTGCCTTCGTTGAAAAACACATTTCGGCAACGGAAGTGTTTGAGGCGTATCAATTCGAAGAACTCTACCGCATCGATCTATACGAAGGTATCGACCCTGACACCGAAAAACGCCACAAGTCGATTAAGGAAGACCTTAGCCATTACGAACATTATCGTGATACAATTTCCAGCTAATCGTCTTTAGGCCTTTCTTTGGACACGGCAGCGACATCAACATCGTCCGCGTTTGCAATCTCGGCCTCTTGATAATCTGTCATATGCATGAAAAGGGTTCCGTACTGCGTCTTCACACGCAATTTGACAGGCAAGGCAAACGTCTCATCAGTCGCCTTATTTTCCTTTGCCACCCATAATGTTGGCATTGTGCCTTTTGCACGGCCTTGCTCCTGAATTGACAGCCATCCACGCGGCTTTTTATGCCACGCCCCGGCAATCGGTTTTACCTCAACCGTGCATTCTTCGGCCTTACCATCAAACACGTTATACCGTGTATGCTCTAACTGCTGTTGCCCCATATCATTAAACATAATTTTATATCGACGCTTACCGTCAAAAATTTCATCGCTGCCCTGACACGGACCACCAGATGCAACGGAATCCAGAACATTCAGTGTTGCCGTCAAAATATCCAATGAATCCTTGGTCAATTCGGCGTCTACCTTTTGCGTCTTTGCTTTCTTGTCATCCACCTGAATAACAAGTGATTCAAATTCACCATTGGTCTTATACGTGTATGTTTTACGCTCAACCTCATTATCCCAACTGGTTGATGATTGATGCATACGTGGCTGGCGCGCGTCCTTAAATTCGGTTGTTTCATACCCATGGGTTTCGAATGTTCCCTCCCACGGCACCATCCAGCCTAAGAACCCGCGTGTGAACGCGGTAACGGCAACGGAATAATCATCCTCTGTTTTGATCATGGCCAGTTTGGCCGTCACCGCATTAATGCCGCCCGCATAAATTTGATAGATGGCCGTCTGTAGAATACGTGGTTTGACATTCGCTGCAGCTTTATCATCGGCAAATGCGGTGTTCACGGCAAAAAAGGATAGTAATATCGTTAAAATCGTCAGATTAATGGTATTGACCAAGAAGCGTAGATACTTTTCCATTCAGTCCCTCTTTAAACTGCTTAACACCTTTTGCATCCTCATCATTAACGCCGCCAAGATCAAAGTCCTGTATGCCTTTTTTCTTAAGCTCCAGAACGGCGTTCCATAACAGTAAATGATGCGCATTTACGTCACGTCCTTCGTCGGTTGACCAGCCAATCTGGTATGTTGCGGACAGGCCGTGACAAAAAATAACAACACCGG
>JAUICS010000111.1 GCA_030427765.1 Alphaproteobacteria bacterium | reverse complement strand
GGAAATGGTCGCCAATGCCAATACGATTATTGACCGTGAAGATTTATGTAAGAAGTTCGAGTTTGAACCGGCAAGCCGCGCCATTGATGTTCAGGTTACACGCCTGCGTAAAAAAATCGAGACTGACCCGAAATTTCCACGGCATCTCCAGACCGTGCGCGGGAAGGGGTATTTATTGCGACTTGATGATCGGGCGACATAGGACAGGTGATGTAGAACATGAAGCTCCTCCCCTTTCGCATAAAAGATATCCTGCCGCATACGTTATTCGGGCGATCACTCATGATCATCATTACACCCGTTCTGTTATTGCAGATTATTACATCCATTGTGTTCGTTGACCGACACTGGAGCAAAATGTCGGAACGTCTTGCCAATTCGGTGGCGGGTGAAATTGCCCTTGTCGCCAATATGATTGAGGATGACGACACCGATTATGACATTGACACAGTTGCCGGATACGCCGCACAAAATCTCGAGCTTCTGATATCGTATGAGGACGACACAAAACTATCAGATGACGAGCGGCAAAATCAGTGGCGATCCATCGTTGCCATGACGCTCGCCAAATCCATGGAGCAGAAAGTGCGCCGCCCGTTTTCCATCCATGTCGATATTCAGGAAAAATGGGTCGAAATCGGTGTGCAACTTGATAACGGTGTCCTGCGTATTTCATCACCGCAAAGGCGATTGTTTTCATCGACCGGTTATATCTTCCTGTTATGGATGATTTTTACAACACTGGTTTTATTCGCCGTGGCGATTTTGTTCATGCGTAACCAGATACGTCCCATTAAACGACTGGCCATTGCAGCGGAACGTTTTGGTAAAGGACGTGACGTGCCATTTTTTAAACCCGAGGGCGCGTCCGAAGTACGCCGCGCGGCCATTGCCTTTATGAATATGCATGAACGTATCAAACGGCAAATTAGCCAGCGTACAGCGATGCTGGCCAGTATATCGCATGACCTGCGCACCCCGCTTACACGCCTGAAACTACAACTGGCTATGCTTGGTAATACACCGGATGCCGAGGCCCTCAAAGGCGATATAAAAGAAATGGAGGGCATGATTAACGGGTATCTCGCCTTCGCCCGCGGTGAAGGTAGCGAGCAAATTGTTCGCAGTGATGTTTTGAAAATCATTGATAACATTACCGCACCACTAAAACAAAAAGGCAAAAAAATTACGCTCGAAAATGACAAAGCTCATTGCACGCTGCTGGTACGGCCAATGGCAATCGAGAGGGCTTTTACAAATATCCTGACCAATGCCGGAAAATATGCATCCAGTATATGGGTCAATATCCGCCATTTGCAGAACGTCATCCAGATTACCATTGATGATGATGGCCCCGGCTTACCGGAAGATGAATACGAAGATGTATTCAAACCGTTTTACAGATTAGATAAAGATCGTAACACATCCCTCGAAGGGGTTGGACTTGGCCTGCCCATCGCAATGGATATTGTGCATAGTCATGGCGGCAAAATCTGGCTGGAAAAAAGTAACCGTGGCGGCCTGCGTGTCGTCATTGAGTTACCCGACTGAGAGTTACCCGACTGAGAGTTACCCAACTGAGAGTTACCCAACTGAGAATTACCCGACTGATGTCCTTAACAGAGCCGCTCACCATTAGGTACATCTTTTTTAAGTCCGGCCAACACAACATTGCCATCGGCATCGAAAAACCCGAGCGTCAACACCTCCGATCTTAACGGACCAATTTGTTTTGGCGGGAAATTCACAACGGCCATAACCTGCAGTCCCTTTAATTCTTCCAAAGTATGGTTCTGGGTGATCTGTGCGGATGATTTTTTGATGCCGATGTCTTCACCAAAATCAATGTGCAGAATGTAAGCGGGTCGTCGTGCCTCCGGAAATTCTTTTGCATCAACCACCGTTCCAATACGTATATCAACCTTCAAAAAATCGTCATATGAAATTGTGTTATCTGCCATATCGTTCACCTTATACTTTTTACCTCTGGTCCGAAAAAAGAAACCGCCCCAACCAAATGGCAGAGGCGGTTTCAGAATACAAAAATTTTTTAGTGAAAAAAGCTTACTTCTTTGTGCCGTTCGCTTTGTTCAACATTGTTTTCATTTCTGAAAGACTTGCAGTAACGCGTTTGTTGATGATATTGCTTGCCTCAACATTTGACTTGCTGATCATGTCAGTAAGTTCACGCACGTTTGATACAGTTTTTTCGTAATTCTTTTTGATGATGTCAGCTTGCTTGGAAATTTTTTCTTCCGGGCTGCCTTCGCTGAACATTTCTTTTGCAATTTCAGACTGATCCTCAACGAACTGTGTCATGATTTCAGAACAGCGCTGCGCGAAAGCCTGTGAACCCTCACCGGCGAGTTGCATGGCTTCGTTCATTGCCTGTGTATTCTTGCGAACCGCATCTGCAACGGCCTTTGTATCAACAGGAAATGTTGTGTAAGTAGACATGGATTTCATAACGTCGTTATTGAAAAACGCATTCATGTAATTTGGTTGTTGTGTCATATCGATTTTCCTCCTAGCACTAGGGTGTATTTAATACATTCAAGTATTCATAAATTAATGTATGAAAAGGGTTGTAGCATATTTTTTTGCATTGCGAAAGAGAGAAAAATCAAAAATAATTCTAATGATTTTGCTGCACAAAAATTAAGGGGCAAATCTGTGAAATGCCCCTTAAAAATTACACTATGTTAATTGACGATACGCCATGTCCCATCGGGGTTTCTACAGGCGGTTCCATATGCCTGTTCTTCGCGACCGCCAACCATGATTGTTTGATAGAATTCACGGCAGTATTCACCGGACGCAGTACTACCATCGCGTGTAGGCGTTATTGTCCCGCTGTTCCCAGAGTCAGGATTATTCCATGCAATGGTTTCACCAAGCGGCGCCTGTTTTGCGCGCTCGTTTGCCTGGTTCGCGTATAGTTTATCTGAACGATCAAGTGACTTTCCAACCTCGCTTCCGACCAAGGCACCAATTAATGCGCCTGCCCCAGTGGCCCATAGCTGGCCTGATCCTTTACCAACCTTTGATCCCAAAATCCCACCAATAACCGCACCGGCACCGGTACCAATGACTTGTTTCTGATTATCTTGCATGTTTTGTTCGCACGCCGTTAGAAACATCAGTGCGACTAAAACTGTCGGTAATAATTTTTTCATTATCCATTCCTTTGTTTATTACAAATAACTATTATCTATTACACATAGTTATCTTATACGTATGTGAAGGACATATCCTTCGCAAGAATAAAAACAAGTTTATAAATGAATCAAGAGATGTTTTATATGACAAAACCTAATCCGATTGCCAATGTAAAAACTTGGATTGATAACGCAGCCAAGACAGAGGTCAGTTATGCAAATGCCGCATGTCTGGCGACGGTGGATAAAGACGGGCGACCACGATCACGCATCATTTTGATTAAGGAGTATGTTGATAACGGATTTGTGTTTTACACGAATACACTCAGCCGCAAAGGACAAAACCTTGCGGACAATCCGGTGGCATCGATGTGCCTGCATTTCAAATCAACGGAGCAGCAAATACGAATCGACGGTACAATCGAACGCGTGACTGATGATCAAGCCAACGCCTATTTCGCATCACGTCCGCGCGGGAGTCAGATTGGCGCATGGGCATCACGACAATCGCAGCCGTTAAAAAATATCGATACGCTTCGGGGCGAGGTAAAAGATGTTGAGGAACAGTATAAGAACAACGCCGATATTCCGCGTCCGCCATATTGGTCAGGATATATTTTGGTACCTGACATGATTGAGTTTTGGCAGGAGGGTGAATTCCGTCTTCACACACGACACCTGTTTACATTTGAGAACGGTGAATGGTCGGAACAAATGCTATACCCTTAACGCCATCAAGCGGCAAGGAGCATATCCACGTTTTCAACCAGGCGATTGAGATGAAACGGGCGTGATAGAAGCTGCGCCGTTTGTGCAACGCTACGCTGCTGTGACCTGTCGAACAATCCACTTTTTAACGACATCGCGGCGAAGCCCGTAATGAACATAACCTCGATATCCTCATTTATTGATGTTGCACGTTTTGCGAGTGAAATGCCATCGATGTCTTGCATAGCGATATCGGCCAGAAGTAATTCATAGTCGTTGTCGTATTCAAGGATTTTCAGTGCATCTTCACCGTTGGTGCAAGGAGTAACAAAGTGGCCTGCTTTTTGTAAAGACATACATAAAAACTGGCACATAGACAGGTTGTCTTCAGCGAGTAATATTTTTGCCATGGAAATGTGTAGAAGTCATCGTTGTTTACAATTTCCATTGTAAATTTCGGCAGACTTTATGTATACAAATGAAAGGTCTTTTTTTCAGATCGTCCACAAAAAGTCGTCGCAAAAAGTAAGAACGGTCTTTTTTGACATGGACAGGGAACGCAAACACACCGTAAAGGGACATTATTCGTGATGCATAATCTGCTTGCAGATATTGGCGGCACACATATCCGTTTCGCGCTATCGGATGGTACATCCTATTCCAAAGAAGAAGTTTATAGATGCGCCGAATTCGATACACCGGCCAAGGCCATTTCCAAATATGTTGATGTTATTCCCGAAACGCCGCAATCGGCCGCGTTTTGTATCGCCGGCCCCGTTCATGATGATGAGGTTTCCGTTACCAACAATCACTGGTCGTTTTCCCAGCGCGATATAATGTCGACATTTTCATTCGATTCTTTTTACTGCCTGAATGATTTCGAGGCTGTTGCATTTTCCATTCCCGCATTACGTAACAGCGAGCATATCCGTCCATTCGACCACGGCAATACGGCCACAAAAGATGGATACCCGATAGTTGTTCTTGGCCCTGGCACGGGTTTGGGTGTAGCGACATTATTTTGCAAGGACGGGAAATATTACCCTATTGCCGGTGAAGGTCCACATATCGACATGCCGGTACAAACGGACGAAGAATTTGCCGTTTTAAAAATCCTCCAATCACAATACGGTTTTACATGCGCCGAAGACATATGTTCCGGACCCGGCATAGAAAATGTATTCCGTGCCTTATATTCTTTAAAAAACAATGATGGAAACTGCCCTGCGTTTTCGGCCAAAGACATTTCGGAAAAGGCACTTGGCGACGAGTGTAAACTATGTGAAGAGACACTGCATTTCATGTTTCGTATTCTGGGACGCGTTGCCGGGAATGTTGCCCTTATTACAAATGCATTTGGCGGGGTATATGTTGCGGGGGGAATTGTTCAGCGATACGGCAATGACAGTAACAAATTCATGGAATCATTCCGCCACGGCTTCTGTGATAAGGGTCGGTATACATCGTATCTGGAAACGATCCCGTCGTTTACTGTCCACCACCCGTTTCCGGCGTTTGTCGGGTTGCAATCGTATCTTCGTAGCCAACAATCCACTTAATCGCTGCACGGATACAATTTCTTCCTGCTCAAGCTCAATCCAGTCACGCGGCGGATTCTTTTCACCCTTCACCTTTGGCGGCCATGTCATTTTGATGACGTTCACTACATACTCCGTCACCGGTCTGTATTTATACGCATACGGGACAATCTTTACATCATAATCATCTGATTTTTCCGCCTCGAAATGGAAATTGTTATCATCGTGACTTTCATCATCCGCATTATGCACATTGATTAGTTCGAGCTCCCCTTCGCGCGTTTCAACGACGGCACTGCCGCTA
>JAUICS010000110.1 GCA_030427765.1 Alphaproteobacteria bacterium | reverse complement strand
GTTTCGCATATACTCGCATGTTGCGTCCTTACAAAATCCGCCAAGAATATTTACCGTTTCACCTTGATAAATATGCCCTGTCATGTCCGTCACATTTGTTGTTTCGGATACTTGTAATCCTAGCAACCCATCTACCGCGCCGGGTAGATATTCATCAAGGTCTTCTTTATCCACTTGTGATGCGGCAATATCGTCATAAAAGCCGGTGAAACCTTCTAGAAATGGACCCTCCAGCATATTCGGCGCACTGATACACCATGAGTCTTTGCAGGAATCATTGCTGTCTTTATAGCTAAGGGCGGCAGGGATCATTTTGTTGATATAGGGTGTTATATCAACGGATAGCATGTTGTGTAATTCCTTCAAGGCAGGAAGGCCCCATGACATAAATGCCCTTAATTCCGAATTTTTAAACATGCCGGATTTATATAGAATGTTGTCAAAGTATGTTTGAAAATTTTCATGTACCCATGTCATGCCATCCATATCGCCGATATGTTGGTAATATCGTGCCAGGGCATAATACGCCATTGCGGAACCGTATGCGGTAATTCTGTTATCCTCCTCCGGTAAGAACATGATGTAGTAAAATCCACCGGCATGATCAGGACGCGTCGTAGCCATTCCGCGAATACTGTTGGCAAGGGCAGTGACGGTCTGTTTTTCGTTTACGGAAAGGTTTTGCAATATGTCATCCTTATCAAGAAGGTAGATAAGGTATAGGGCTAATGTATTCAGCTTTATCGGATATCCTTCAACCTCTATATACGCAAAGTCTGCTTCCGCGGTTTGTAGTGTCTGTATGTGCGCTGTTATCCACGCGTCGAATTTTTCGAGTGATGTTAAGACGTCCAATGAAGCTGCATGTTCATATGTGTTTAATACGGCCCATGCACTGCCGATCTGGCGGACAATATTTCCAACGGCCTCAACATCATCTTTAAATGGGTAATATTTGTAGGTGATAAATCCGTCTTCATGCTGCATATTCATTAGCCAGTTCTGGCTCAGTGTTATGGCGTGATCAACCTTCGGGCATAAATGTGTATATGGTGTTTTATCATTGGCGAACGCATGTTGCGCCGACACCATAATGATGGTGCATATGCATATAGCTAGAATGTTGTGAAGTCTGTTCATTTTACTGTGGTCCGGAACATAATTTACGATGCTTACATCGTAAAACTGTTCCCGTTTTTACGCCAGTAATGTTCGAAAAATAGAATGATTATTGCACGTGTTTTTGCTAACGCGCGGATCGTTTTGCCCTCGGTATCCGTTCATTGGAAATATTTCGGCGACAAGCGGTTTGTTATCTGACCGGATGGTGCGGACGATGGACCCGACATAAGGCTGACCATCGTGATTAATAGCATTGAAACCTATCCAGTTTCCGTCCGTGTCAGTTATGTTTTTGTATAAAATCAGGTCGGCATTCGCGTTGCCGATAATGATGTCCTGACGTCCGTTATTGTCCAGATCAACCTTAATCATGGAATTTCCGTTTTCCAGATCGTCTATACCCGCACTTTCCGCCACATCATGGAATGTGCCATTTTCGTTGAGGAACAGGCAGTTTCGTTCAAATCCGAATAAGTGGTAATCCGACCCGTCAAATGTCGGAATGATATTGTTGTTCTGTTCGACAACTTTTTGACGCAGGAAATTCGGCATGACACGAACCTGTGACCGTAAAAAGTTCCACGATTTTGACTCGTCGAATGATTTGGCTTCTGTCCCCGTTGCGCGGCCATTGGATACAAATAAATCAAGATCGCCATCCAGATCATAATCGGAAAATTTTGCGCCCCAGCCCCATGCGCATTTGTGAATGTTCATGTCGCGTGATTTTTGCTCAAACCCGCTGCCATCGGATTTTTTATGCCACAGAAGGTTCATGCCGCGGAAACTTGGCGGGCCCCATCCATTGGTGACGTACAGGTCAATAAGACCATCCATATCCACATCGACGAATTCGGTGTTCATACTGCTCCACCCATGATGGACGCGCGGTATAAACTGGTCGGTTACGCGAACAAATTCATCCCCCATATTCATGTACATTTCGTCATAGTAATAATCATTGCCGACGAAGATGTCGGGCGATGTATCCGAATTGATATACGAAATGCCGATGCCTTGTGTGAACTGACCGCCCTCTTTCTCGAATGCCTCGATTTTTTGCTCGGTAAAATGCCCTGTTCCATCGCCAAGTAAGATCGCGTTTAATCCGCCTTGTCCTTTTCCGGCCAATCCGGCGTTTGCCAGAATGGATTGGAAAGAGTGTTTGAGTTCATGAAGCCCGTCAACATGGAAAAAATTACCGAGGATAATATCAAGATGACCGTCCTGATTTATGTCGGCAACATTGGCGGCTTTGGGGATGGAGCAGTAATCAACGGCATCCGGCAAGGCCTTAAAATCGCCATTTTTGTCTTGTATGTAAACGGCATGACATCCGGAGCGCGCGGCGTAAACATCAAGTAATCCGTCATGGTTAAAATCAAACCACAACCTTATATTGTCGCCGTATTGTCCCTTTTCTTTCAGGAAGGGCATTTTATCGGTGATTTCAATGAACCTTGTACCTTTGTCGTTTATGAATACGCGGCTCGGCAAATCCTGTTGCGGTACGTTGTAATACAGGTCCATATACCCGTCGTTATTCAGGTCGAATGTGGCCAGACTGGGCTCAATGGTGATCAGTTCTTTAAAGCGCTGGACCTTCGGGTCAGGATTGGGAAAGAAAAAACGGTGCTCAACCCCGTCGAGGTTATATTCCGATGTGGCGTTCCTGAACTTAATGGTGTTTTTAAGGGCAATTTCACTCGGTGGGGGGCTTACATACCGGCCTTCGTCATAATTGCTCAGGCGTTCATGGGACAGCAGAATGAGCAAAAAGATAATGCCGATTATTAATCCAGAATATTTAAAGCCGGGAATTTTTATCATTCTTCCATGGTATCAGATGATAATGGCATTGCGATAGGGGAATGAAAGTAAATGGCGGTTAAGCGGGACTCAAAGTTAAACTAGTCACCATTTTCCACCCTTTAAAATCAATCATTTAGCAAAGGCTGGTTTATATTTTAGATGCTCCCCCGGTTGAAACTACAAACTGGAGTCTCCAAGGTAGGGTAAGATTATCAATCGGAAAACTGGACATAAAAGTACACGATATTTTGTTTTACTGATATTCTCACAGCTATGAAAATTAAGAATTTAACACCCGCAGAAGTTATTGAAAAAATGAACTCTGTGCATGCAAAAAACACGGACAAGAAATCTTTCAGGTATAGAAACCACGATGAAACCCGTGAAGCATGGGTTGTTGCCAAGCTATGTAAAGAGCTGGGTTTAAACGATGCGAAGATAACTGCACACAATGGCAAAAACGAACATAACGATGATATAGATATTCTTATTGTTAACGGTGAAAAGCAGTTCCCAGTTCAGATTGTTGAAGCAGTTGAACAACGAAACCACCGTAAATGTAATGAGATGGCTGAAGATCATTCATGGGCGGAAGAAGAAGAGCTTATCCTGAAGGCCATAAAAAAGAAACTTAACAAATACAAAAAATCTGAATCTTTATGGCTAGTTGTCTATTCTAATATTCATGCTTGGATCAGGTCTGATCGTATGAACTTGAGTCGTCTTAAGAAGATTGGCCAAGTCAGTGGCTTCAATACCGTGTACTTATTGACTCAAAATGACATAATCACAGGCACGGAAGAAAATAAACTAGAGGCAAAATTGCTTCACGGAAAAGGGGTATAAAATGAGATTTATTACTATAATGTTAGTAACCTACTTTTTAGTCACACCGGCTTATGCTCAGGACAAAGGGCTTTTAGGTTCTATCCTTAATGAAAGTTGTGAGCGTGTGTTAGAGCTTGACTTTGATGCTATCAAAGCTCGAACGTCCCAAGGATCTGGTTTTTGTTGGGGGTACTTTGAAGCAATTATTGAGCAAAAGCAGTTTATAGAAGGAAAAGATATTTTTTCATGTGTGCCTACATATGCTTACTACGATGTTTTTAGAAAGTCAGTTATTCGGAATTTTATGAATGATTTTCACAAAAAATACTCTGCTGGCAATAAGTACGTAAGAGCTTTTGATTTGGCGCAGCGAGCTGTAGACAAAGAATTCGAAAGCATGTGTAATAAATAAAATCTCCAAGGGGGCTTGGAAATCTCTGTTTTATAGGTTTTTAGTCACTTTTAAGGTATTGAAAATACTGGATAATATAATTTATATACAAAGTGATGGCGGAGACGGGGGGATTCGAACCCCCGAGAGGTTGCCCTCAACACGATTTCCAATCGTGCGCCTTAAGCCGCTCGGCCACGTCTCCTTTATTCATCCTCAAACGCCGGCACGACCCTTCGGTTCGCGTGGCTTTCCGGTCTAATGCCCCCTTCACGGTCGTTCGTTATGAGCAATATGATTTGCGCATATTATTGATTTGCACCGATGACTTCAAGTAAAAGCTTACAGATTTGCTATTATCTTGGAAAATCAATAAATCGCTGATACCATAAAGCTTGATTCGCTTCGTTCGTAAGCTTATTTTTTGGGATCACGGATATGAAACAGTTTTATATATCAATTCTTGCCATACTGGCGGCGTTTCCACTGGCCGCACTTGGGCACGACCTTTATCTTTGGTATGACAAATACGAAGATTTTATGGAGTATGACAAGATCGTCTGGAGCGATATTGGGTATCTATTCGTCAATTACGCGCCGGATTTCTATGATGATATGCAGGATATGATCGGCGCAGAGATGTGGAATTCCTATATGATCCCGATTATGGAGGCCAATGCCATCATATTTAGTGCCGTGCTGCCCGGATTAATGCTTGTCTATCTGGGTATCGCCAAAGTGTTCTGGTTATGGCCGTATGAGCAGGAATTCGTTCGCTTCACGGTCAAGGACGCGAAGAAAAAGCGCAAATAATCAATTTTCGTTAGCCTCAGGCACAAAGAAACATTGCTGGTACAGGCTTGGTTTAGCGGTGTTCTCAGCCCCTACGTCTGGTGCCATAATACCCACGATTTCATCATTGATAATGTCCAGTTCACGCGGGGCCGATAGTCTATGGTCCGCATCTTCGATCAGCACTATTTTCGGCGGATTATGTGGAAGGCAACGCCCGATGCGAAATGCCTTCTGCCATGGAACATCGGTGTCTTTCATACCCTGAATGAGTGTTACCGGCATGTCGAGATTGAGCGTTTTATCGAGGAGACACTGCGTGTTCCCCTCCTCAAGTAGGTTTTTGGTAAAACGGTAAGGTTCATCGCTGTAATCATTCGGCACATCCACATATCCATCACGCATAAGGGCAGCGTGTTGATCATCATTAAAATGGATATTCAGGATTTCATGCGTAAAATCCGGCGCGGCGGCGATGCCGACAATTCCTTTTACGCGGTTTGGACGTTTTTGTGCGGCGAGCAATGCCAGCCAGCCGCCCATTGAGGAGCCGACAAGGACAACCGGTTCATTTGTAACATGATCAATGATGTCGAGTGTATCATTAAGCCAGCCGCCAATTGTACCGTCGGTAAATTCACCTTCTGATACGCCGTGACCCATGTAATCAAACCGGATAAAGGATTGGTCGCGCTCCTTGCATTTTTCTTCAAGAAATACCGCCTTTGTGCCTTCCATATCTGACCGAAAGCCGGGCATAAAGATGACGCAGCATTCATGTTTTT
>JAUICS010000109.1 GCA_030427765.1 Alphaproteobacteria bacterium | reverse complement strand
TATTTTTATACTATCAGCACACAAAAATCAATAGTTATGTAAATTACTTTCAAATATATTTACCCAAGAACACTCGACCAGTTTTCACTTCCATCATCAGCCGTAATCATTTTCGAGGCACCACTTTGAAAATAAAGCTCCCCATACAGATCAACCTGATCCAGCGCATTGATATATAAAACACGCATGTGTTTTTTCATCGGCGTACTCAAATCTTGCGCTGTCCGGACAATCATATCCATTCGTTTTTCACGAATTAGACCATCCACCTGAACGGGTCCCATTTTATCGAGGCTCATATCAAACACAAAGCGCGTTGACTGTTTATCTTCCTCATCCTGGTGTTGCTTCTGCCCTTCGTCCCGCTCCTGCCTGTACCACATGGCAACACGGTGAATGTCACCATCATGGTAGACCGGAATATTCTGGCCCCGCCATTCAGGTGCTCCCGCCTGCTCCCGTGACGGCTTTGTTACACCTGCCGCCTCCCGTGTTAGCGACTGGAATACATCCATTTTTCCACCGCCGCGAACGGCATTCATGGCACGATCGCCAAACCAGCTATTCAAATCACCGCCCCGAGCCGCCGCAACGAATAATATTGCCGCCGCCCCCAAAACAACAGGTGCACTTGTTGATGCCGCCATCGCCCCCTGCACAGGGTTTGGGATGGCCTGCTCCACCGCACTTTGCTGAATGGATTTAAAAATATCGTCCATTGCCCCCCAAATACCGGGCTGCATAAACGACGGTATGGGTTGCGGGATTGGACTTTGCACCGTAATTTGACCGGCGTTAGAGATCGGAATGGCAGTTGACTGCTGGACAACACCGTCCACCGTCTGCATCGCCGTTAATGTTACCTGACTCCCCAACGTCAATTCTGATGATGATAAATCCATAACATAAAGCTGGCTAACATCCGGCAGCAAGGGATTGGGAGTCAATGTCTGGAACTGTACCACCGGCTGCTGTTGCGGGGTAAATCCCACGATCCTTGCTTTTAATTCCGGTAACGTGGCACGACTTTCCTCAATGACCTTGGCAACACCCTCACTTTTAACATGGGGGTTTGCCGCTTGCTCGACAGGAACCGACGGCAATTTTTGTCCATCTTCGGATACAGGCTGCAACGTGATTGTTTCGGAACCAACGCTGGTAATTTGCGCCAGAAACGGAACGGGTTTGGGCGTCGCCTGCGCAGATTGCGTAATAACATCCGCAGGTTTGGTTAAAACAGGATTATTGGCCTTCGCCGTTTCAAGCAATCCTTGGGGTAAGGCTGACGATAGCTTTAATTCAGGCTGTATGGTTAGTTTTGTGCTCTGAATGGTCTGTTTAACAAATGGTGAAGATATTTTAAAAACCTCGCATGAATTATCCAGCTTGCTTAATATGATATCCAGTACCTTTGGCGTTATGGAGCCCTCGGTTATCGGCAACGGCAATGTCTTAATTGTATTTTCCGGCTTTATACCCTCTTGTGCTTTTCCAGTAACCACACTCGATTGCAGAGATGATAAAATAACCTGCAGTGTGGATTTTTGAACGGGATGCTGCGCCTCCGGCTTTATAACGTCTGCCCCCTGTTTTAACGGAAAAAAACGGATGATTTGATCAAGTGCCGATGCCGGTTTTATCACGTCGGTTTTGGTGAGTTGCCCGGCTTGACCGGAAATATGTTTTTGAACGAATTTTTTCAGTAATGTTTTCAGGGGCTGGCCTTGTGTATTTCCTAATTGTGCTTTAGCGGATTTCACCCCTTCCGTTGCCTGACCGGATGTCACAATGGTTTGAAAGACGTTAGGGTTAACGGCCGTTTGCCGCCCACTACCTTGCTTAACAACATTTTCGCCGCCATCAATTTTTGACGCGGATTTTGTCTGGTTAGGTGTTTGAATTTGTGTTGTCGCCTGTTGCTTTACCTGTTGCTGGGCCTGTTGCGGGGTCGGCTGTACCACGGTTTGCAACACACGCACCACAACCTGCCGAACCGGCCTATCGGGCAATTGTTTTGGGATTTCCACCTCAACACGCTGCCCCTGTTTCACAGGATATTGCGGCGGCAATTTCACCTGGACATCCCCACGTGGTGTTTCAATGGTCACATTTCCATCGCGTGATACGTTTTGCACCTCCCCCTCAACCACCTGCGGTGCATTTGGCAATGGCGGCAGGGACGGCGGCAAATCAATCAATTTTGCAGACTGACCTTTGCCGCCTTTCGACGGCACATCGGCATTTTGTGTTCTAAACGAACCTGCATTAATTGATGGGTCAGACATACTTTAAGTATGACACAGAATTCGCATTTTTGCAGTGACAGACATTTTAGAATGGAATATATGCACGAAGAGACGACCAAACCGAATTTGCTTCTAGTGTTCTTTGCGGCTTAAGCAATCCGGCATCATCACTATATTCTGCAAGATTTTCTAAAATATCATCATGGTCAGCTAAGTTGTATGCCATTTTGTATCCCTTGGGCCGTGATCGTCCTTTGTAGATATCACCCTGTTCCTGAGAAAAGTCATAACCGGATGACCTTTGTTTTTCAAATAGTTCAACAACTCCACCTGAAAACCCACGATCTTTATACCAATCATAATAATCATTCAGGGCTTTTGATTGCGTCTTAGCCGCATTAAAAAAACGGCGTATACGCTTCAAAATTCCGGATGGTAAAATGTCTTCTAAATTTCTGTAAAGTGAGTATGACATGACGGCGCCCTCATAACGATCAGCCAATTCTTCACGATGATCATAATCTTTTGCCGATATATGTCCGGTTGCGGCTCTCAAATCTTCCAGTAAATCCATCGCGACAAACCAATGCCCGTCATCAGGACTATCCAGAAGCTCCAAAATTGTTTCCAGACGATCTCGCTTCATCACAATTTCAAAGGCTTGTGGAAGACGTTCTGATAATTGCTTATATACCGCGGCACGAACATCGTGATCAACCGGCGCAGCACCAAAATCGTCTATCGAAGACACTTCATCTTGACTTTCACATGATACATCTGCGAGTGGTCGTGTTAGTTTATAATATGGGTCAGCAAAAAACACTGGTTTAAGGCAACCTTTGCTTGGCACCAATCCCATCCAGACACGCATAGGTGCTTTATATATCTGTCCTTCATACTCTATCGGCAATGGGTCAATTTTATTTTGCACCAATACAGTCCTGCCAAAATTATGACTTCCACCGAAAGCATATTCATCACCAAGACCCCGGACAACGTTCGTATCTATAATCTTAATATTATTTCCCATTGTCCCTTGTGGAGGTTTCAAAACAACTTTTTCAAAACCATTAAAATCAAGTCCGATTTTTGTGCGCGTCATTTCCCAATCCATGGTTGGGTATATTTGTTGTGTCGGAAACAAATCAGAAAGTTCAGTCAGCATTAAGGCCTGAACGGCTTTATCATAACAAATTTTGTATGCCCAATAATTTGAGTCAGCCGACCCAAGGAACTTCATCGATGAATTGTCACGTATGCAAAAATCACGAACGGCACTGTCCATAAAACGTTGATTACCATCCCAATAATCACGGTATAAATGACGCCTGATATAGGGACGAATGTGATCATCAAATACTGGACCAAATTCCATGTATTCAAGTTTTTTATATTCCCCACCATATGCAAGCGCATGACCTGCACTTTGAGAATACCTGGCAAGTTGGAATTCCAATATTTTTACGCCATCATTCGTCCAAAAAAGGTCAATTGCAAAAAACGCAGGAGTCAGCTTTTCCGGCCTGCGTTTAAAAGAGCCCATTAAGATATTAAAGCCTTCACTTAACATAACGCAATACATAGAGCATATGAATTCACATTATGTCAATTAAAATGTATTATTAAAAATTTGCTTAAGACGCGGCTTTTGCCTTCATCAGCTTTTGCGCCTCTGCCATATCCTTCATCACCTGACGTGCGATGTTTTCAACATCCTCCGCCGCATCGGCATTTGGTGAACGGATCAAAAGCGGTGTCTGATGGCGGATGGTCTCCTTGATTTTCTTATCGTGACGAATAACGCCGGCAAGTGGCGGTGTCAGACGCAAGAAATTCTCGGATGCCTTCAGAAGCGTTTTATATGTTTTCTCGCCCTCTTGCGGAGTCGGAGCCTGGTTTACAACAACGCTTACATTCTTCGATACACCGGACGCACTGCCCAATTTCAAGAACGCATATGCATCGGTCAGTGATGTTGGTTCATCCGTCGTCACAAGAAGTGTGCGTGTTGAACATGCGGACAGCATACGCACCGTGCGATCAACACCGGCACCAAGGTCGATAATGCAGTAGTCATAATTTTCGGCAGCATCAAATAACTGGTCACGAAGAAGAACCAAACGCTGGCTTGGCAGCGCAGATAAAGACGCCTGACCGGAACGGCCCGCAACAATATCAAACCCGCCGTCATCATATTCCTGTATGACACTATCCATACCCAAACGGCCACGAATAACATCATTCAAATCACGTTTCGGCATCAAACCCAATTGCACATCAACGTTCGCAAGCCCCAAGTCACCATCGAACAGTAGCACTTTCTTCCCCTCATTCGTCAGTGCATGCGCAAGCGTGATTGAGAACCATGTTTTACCAACACCGCCCTTACCACTCGCCACCGCGATAATATTCTTACCGCGCCGGAATGTCGGCACTTTCTTGGCTGTATCGTTATCTGATGAAATGGTTGTCTGTGTCATGGGTTTATCCAGTCGTTCTTATTGTGCTTGCTTTTTGAGGGGTTGTCGAGAGGCGTTGGCAAGTCGTCCGCCGTTGTTAGCAGATTTTTTACCAGATGAGGATTTTTGTGAAGTCTTTGTTTTGGAGGGCATCAAATAAGACACAAGAGTTTCCGGCGACATGTCGATAAACCCTTCTGCCACTTGTGATGTATGTGATCCATCGGCGACACTCATCCCCGTGATATTTGCCGCCGCCAGCACACCACCAAAACGGCGTGCAATATCAAGACGTGTCGGCATAAGCCATTTTGTGCCAAGGGTAGAAAAAATGCGCGCCATATCGGATGCCTCTTCTGGATCTAATCCCGCAGGCATCGCCATAATGGTATCGATGGCACCCGCCGATTTCAACTGTGCCAGCTCCTTAACATCCTCTGTTGAAAACGGATTCACACCCGCTGTATCAATCAAAATGATGTCCGCGTTTTTGGATGCTTGTAATTTCTTTTTCAAATCATCGGCCGATTTTGCACGCTGCAAATCCACATCCAGAATTTTTGTAAAGGCATAAAGCTGCTCATACCCACCTGCACGGGAAATATCCGTGGTGATTGCCGCCACCGACAAATCATTCATAACGCCGCGCGCCGCCATTTTTGCAATGGCCAGTGTTTTCCCCGCGCCCGGCGGCCCGACCATCATAATTGCCTTACCTGACGATGATTTGGGTAACGGGCGAAAATCAAATAAATGCTCAATCGCCGCAACGAGGCTCGCCCGCGCGTCAGGCAATGCTATAATACCGGCACAGGATAAAATATGATCAGTCAAATCGGACGGTATGCGGTGCTTCAGCATTATATCCGTAAGCGCCTCTGTAATAGCGTTTTCATTTTCTTCATCCGCCATTAATTCCTGATCAAATTCATCGCCAAATTCCTCGGCAAAATTCTCACCGTTATATTGCGGATCATCGCCATCATCATCATCATCATCTACAGGTAACCGGAAACCGGAACCGCCATTTTGTTCCACTGCGGCGGTCAC
>JAUICS010000108.1 GCA_030427765.1 Alphaproteobacteria bacterium | reverse complement strand
AATCATACGGTAATTTCAACGCAAAGCGTATTTCCGACGATGAATTCAAGGAAATGCAATGTTTCATCAATATGTCGCAAGAACTCATGGTGACAATGCAAAGCGACGGCGTGATCGAAAAAATCAATGACCGTTTCTTCTATTCGCTTGGATACAAGGACAAAGACCTTAAAGGCAAAACACTGCTTAAGCTTATTCATCCCGATGATCGTTCGGACGTTCTACAGTGGCTATCCACCCTTAAGCATGAGCAAAAACTAAATAAAAAAAGTGACTCAATCAGTTTCGAAGCGCGCTTACAGGCAAAATCCGGCACATATCACTGGGTTGAATGGAAATGTCAGGGCGAGGGCGACCACATTTTCTGTATCGGTCACGACACCACAACGGAAAAGACAAATAAGGACGCATTGCTAAAGCGTGAGCAGCAATTATCCGAAGCCCAATCAATCGGTCATATGGGCCATTGGCGCTGGGTTATCGGCGATCACGAAATTGAATGGTCGGACGAAATTTACAGAATTTTCGGTGTAGAGCGCGATACGTTCACCCCAACAATCGACAGCGTAAACAAAACACTCTATTCCCGCGATGTCAGCCGCCTTGCACAATCATTTCAACGTGCAATGTTTGACCGCAATAACTACGAAATGGATTTTCGCCTGAAACGTCCGGATGGCGACACACGTTATGTACGCTGTGAAGGCCGCTGCGAGCTTGATGGCAATGGTGAGGTTATTGCCCTCTTTGGAATTATGCAGGATATTACCGAGCGTACATTGTATGAAAAGCAATTGCGTGAGGCCAAAGAATCCGCCGAACGAGCGTACGCTGCAAAATCCCAGTTCCTTGCGAATATGAGCCATGAACTCAGAACGCCGCTGAACGCCATTATTGGTTTTTCCGAAATGATGCAGCGTCAATTGCTGGGTCCAATCGGATCTGATCGTTACCTAGATTACATTGCCGGTATCCGTGAAAGTGGTGAGCATTTACTGGATCTGATCAGTGACATTCTGGATATGTCGAAAATCGAGGCCGGAAAATACCAACTCGATGTTGAAGAAATCAACGTGGCCAAAATCATACGTCTTGCAACACATATGATGGAAGGCCGTGCCCTTGATTCGAATATCAAATTAAAAATGGATATCGAGGATGATGAATTAACCATTAATGCGGACCGCCGCGCATTCATGCAAATACTTCTGAACCTGACATCGAATGCCGTAAAATTCACGGAGCCGGGTGGCGAGGTTACAATAAAGGTTCGCGGACTTGATAATTATGTTGCCATTCACGTCATTGATGACGGTATCGGCATTCCGCCAAACAAACTGGCACGCATCGTAAGGCCATTTGAACAGGTTTCATCACATTATGCGCGTGATCATCAAGGGTCGGGCCTTGGCCTTGCCATTACGAAGGAACTGGTTGAGCTTCATGGAGGAACATTGAACATTGAATCGCAGGTGGATATAGGCACGTCTGTAAAAATCAAGTTGCCTTACAAAGTGCCTGCTGAAGACAGTTTCCTGAGAAATGAGTACAACGCCAACGGAACTGACCTTAAAATCGTTGATAGTTCAGAAGAATAAAATCAATTAGATCGCGGCATGGCCAAGGGCAATATTATGCTGCTCGGCCTCCAGACACGCATCCAGCCCGCTAAAATAATCCGGATGCAGTAAATCAACACCCAGCTCATCCTTAAGCTTATTATTACGTACGCGTTTGTTATCTTTATAAAAACTCATCGCCATCGGCGCCATATCGGCATCTTCGAAATCGATCATCGGCGGCGGCTCGATATCCAGAAGCTCACACGCGTAACAAATCACTTCATGGCTTGGTGCGGCCTGATTATCGCATAGATTATAGATCGAACCCGGATTGGGTTTTGCCATTGATGCCATCAATATCTGGACAATATCGTCGACATGAATACGGCTAAACGCATGGCCGGGCTTATTAATACGGCGGGCCGTACCCGCGCGTACGGCATCAAGCGCGCTTCGACCCGGACCGTAAATACCGGCCAAACGAAAGAAATGGACTGGAAGTCCTTCCTTTTCATACAAAGAACGCCACTGGTTTTCGGCGATCAAACGACGTGTCCCGCGAATGCTTGTTGGGTTTGTTTCTGTTGTTTCATCAACCCATTCACCGTCTCGATTGCCGTAAACACCAGTGGTTGATAAATACCCCACCCATTTAAGGGTCTTGATTTTTTTTAGGTCCGCCGCATGATTGAGAAACGCTGGATCGCCTTCTTTATCCGGTGGAATGGACATCACAATATGTGTCACACCATTCAGGATATAAAGCGGGTCAATAAGGGGTTTTGATTTATCGAACAAAAACGCCTTAACGCCATGCTCCTTAAGACTATGACATTTCTGGTTTGTTCGGCTGGTACCGCTAACCTTCCATCCACCCTGATTTAAAAGGGTGCTGCCGAGTTTGGCACAACTGTATCCATAACCAAAACAAAAAAGCTTTTGATCACCGTCCGTCGTCATGCAGCTTAGAAATCCACATTTTCGTAATGACGGGCAGGGGAAAATCCTGGTATACGGTCTTCCAGAACCGGCTGGAAACTCGGGCGTGATTTGACGCGCGAGTACCATGTACGTGCCGATTGGTGTTCATCCCACGGCACATCACCAATATAGTCAATTGCGGATATATGCGCGGCGGCGGCAATATCAGCCAATGAGAAATTATCACCAGCAAGCCAGTTACGCTTTTCTGTCAAAAACCCGATGTAGTCCAAGTGATAATGAATATTAGCGTGTCCAGCGCGAATAGACGGCCCATGTGGCTCACCCAAACGTAAAAAGCGTTTCATCAACTTTTCACCAACCAGATTATCCGACACTTCACGGTTAAATTTCACATCAAACCAACTTACCAAACGGCGCGTTTCCGATTTCTGGACCGGATCATGGCCAAGCAAGTTTATCTCTGGGTACACTTCCTCCAGATATTCACAAACAACCTGACTGTTTGCCAGTGTCGTGCCATCCGGCTCAATCAATACCGGAACGTCACCGGCAGGGTTAAGGGCCAGAAATTCCGTGCGGCGTTCCCAGATTTTCTCAATTGTTAATTCAAAATCGAGTTTTTTTTCGGCAAGCGCAATCCTCACCTTACGTGAAAAGGGATGGAGCCATAGATGGAAAAGCGTACGCATGGTCGGTCCCCGTGGATTAATTCAACATTATTGTTAAGATCATAATGTTACTATGCTAAAAATATTAGCTTTTTACAATATAGTTTCTAAAGTTTAGCCTTAAAATGAAACTTATGTCAAAAATTTCATCTTGAAATTATTGCTATAATCTAACGTGTAGCATCCACTGCGATAGTTACCTGAACATCTTTCCCAACGACATCGGTTTCTGTCCATTGCCCCTGCCCAACACCGTATTGAAGACGATCAATGGTCAATAATCCTTTTGCCGCTGCGTGTTCAATGCCGCCATCTTTTGTAATAGAAAGCGTAAACGGCAACATAACACCGTGTGTTTTATCACGGATGGTCAGGTCGCCATGTGCAATGAATGCGGCCTGCGGTGATGAATTGTCACGCTCAATGCGGGTTGATACAAAATGCGCGGCAGGATATGTCTGCGCATCAAACCATACATCCTGTGCCATTTGTTGATCGCGATCATCGCTGCCGCTTTCGGCAGATGCGGTAAGAATCTTTATATCTATATTTGATGCCTCCAAATTCTGCGGATCAAAATTAATACTACCCTCGAATTCCTGAAAACGCCCTGAAAACGGCGTTCCATATACCGGTACGGTGAATTCAATGTAGCTTGTTTCATAATTAATATCCCAATTAGTGTCCCAGTTAGTATCCCTCAAGGACTCTCCGGCTTGTATATTTACTGGCTGATTGGCTGGTATAGCATCCCGTACCGTCTCTACAATCTCTTCAACGCTTTGACGCGGGCGCTCATGATGCGGCTTGTCCTTCAACATAATAAACCCGATCATGCCAAAAAATGCGAGACCAATAACCAGCAAAATGATATGCGCGAAACTGGCCATCACCGACGGCACCATACGATTAATTGTGGAATCACGGTCGACGAATGCGTGTTTCATCGCACCAGCAAAATGAAGCCCCACCGCAGCAAGCAAACATAGTCCGAATACATCGTGCAGTCGCCGCATTAATCGGAACATATCCTGATCCTTACCAATCAGGTCCGGAACGTTAAACAGGCCGAAGAAACTGTTCGGATACTGCCCGGCGGAGGTCATAAGCCATCCTGTAAGCGGCATACCGATAAACCCGAGATACAAAAAAACATGAACAAGTTTCGAAAGTATACGCTCCCACCCTGCATGGGTCGATAGATGCTCCGGCTGCACCTGCGTAAACCGCCATAATATGCGCCCGACAACCAGCGCCAAAATAAGCATGCCAAATGATTTATGCAGCATATAAATCTGGAACTTCTGGCTGGTATCCTCAATAAAATCCATACCCATACCGATAACCAGAAGGGCCATAATGATAAAAGCCATAAGCCAGTGAAAAAGCTGACTTATGATCCCGTATCTATCTTTCGTATTATGCACGCACATATCTATTTTTCCTCGAACTGCGCCAGAAATTCGGCCTCGGTCAAACGCGGCGCGTCATCCACAAAATCATAATAAGGCGGTTTAAAATCAATAAAAATATGCTCGCCAATCGAAAGCCCTTCAATATCATCAAGGGCGGCGGTAACACCTTGATAATTTCCATCTAATGTCCGGAAAAAAAGATGCGATCCGCATGTTTTGCAAAATCCGCGCTGGGCATCGCCTGAGCTATCAAACCATGTCACATTATTTTCTCCATCAATCGTCCAATTTTTACAATGAATTGAAAAACTCGAGCTTCCCGCCCATTTCTGACAGATCGTACAGTGACATATATGCGCTTTGAGCTCATGAAGCTCAACTTCATACTTTACCGCTCCACACAAACATTTCCCTGTACGTTTCAAATTATCTGACATGGTAACGCCTTAAATTACTCTGTCGCCGGCTTCGCATGCGCCTCGACCTCAAGACGTACTTCAACCATTTTTCCAACAGCTGGCAAACCATATGTCATGCCAAATTCTTCGCGGTCAATTGTAGTTGTGGCAGAAAATCCAGCAACCTCTTTACCGCTATATGGATGTGTACCAGTCTTATTATGTTTCACATCCAGGACAACCGGCTTTGTAACACCAAGAAGGGTTAAATCACCCGTAATTTTGGCAGTATCTTCGCCTGTTACCTCAATGCCTGTACTTTTGAACGTCATTTCTGGAAATGTCTCAACATTGAAGAAATCCTCATTCATCATATGGGCATTCCACTTTTCATGGTTCATTTCGATAGATGCAGTTTTAATCACAACATTGACATTGGATTTTTCCGGATGCTCATGATCGAAATGCACATCGCCATCAAAATCAAGGAACTTACCTTGCGATTTGGCAAACCCAAGGTGATCAACAAAGAATAAAATCTGTGTATGTGGTTTTTCCAGCTCATACATACTAGCCTTGGCCAACCCCGACTCCTCAGCCATTGCCTTATTTGATACGAAAAACACAAGCGCAAGAACGACAACCGCCATAATGATATTTCTAAACATAAAAAATCCTCTTAAAGTTAAGTGTTAGAAAACTAAGACTAGATTGGTGCATCGCAAAATCAATGCCGCCTATGGATTATAACCGCGCCTGCAAGCCCGGACCATCGGAAAAATCA
>JAUICS010000107.1 GCA_030427765.1 Alphaproteobacteria bacterium | reverse complement strand
TTGCGCAACCCCAAAACAGTAAAAAAATAGACAGAGTGGCCCACAGTTCGGCGACCGTGTAATTGAGATCGGTTGCGTGGAGTTGATCAACCATGTCCCAACCGGAAATGACCGCCAGATATATATAAACCCGGAGCGCGATGTTCCGGCGGAGGCACAGGCCGTTCACGGTATCACTACCGAATTCCTGAAGGACAAGCCGGTATTTGCCGAAATTGCACCCGACTTCATGGATTATGTCGCCGATGCGACACTCGTCATTCACAACGCGGAATTCGACTTAAAATTCCTGAATTACGAACTGAAACCATACGGCTACAAACCGTATAAAATGAGTGACGTTATTGATACGCTGCAGATGGCGCGTCAGAAATTCCCCGGCTCGCCTGCAAATCTCGATGCCCTATGTCGCCGTTTTGGAATTGATAACAGCGAACGTGATTATCACGGCGCGTTACTTGACTCCCAATTACTGGCGGAGGTGTATCTGGAACTGCTCGGCGGTCGTCAGCATAATATGCTGCTTAGTGATAATGACACGTCTGTATCATCCGGTGATGATAAGAATGGACAGACAACATCAAAAGCAAAAGTTGAACGCAAACTCATTCCGGCACGTGATTTTGCGATACCGGAAGATGAACTTGCCGCGCATAAGGAAATGCTCAAACAGCTGAAAGATCCGTTGTGGGAAAAAATGTCCGGCTCTGAGGATTAAGATGCGTCGTCATGCAGTTTCGGTAAAAGAAGCCACATTGATCCCTTCGACTTCATTTGTCCGGCCTTGCGTAATGCCTCATCACCGCTGCCCCAGAATACATCGCCGCGCACCGGCCCTTTAATCGCGCCGCCGGTATCTTGCCCGACCATTAATCGTTTTATGGGCTCATCCTGATCCGTCACCGCATCGGCGTCCAGCCAGATGGGCATTCCGTATGGATATAGCCCATGATCAACCGCGAGCGAACGACGCGCCGTTAATACAACGCCTTCACCGCCAATGGAACCATTTGTATCCAGCTTCCGGAAAAAGATGTAAGACGGGTTCGTGTGAAAAACCTCCTCCTGAATATCCGGATTTTTCTCGAGCCATGCTTTGATTGCCTGCAATGAAATTGTTTTTGGGTCAACGCCGTCACGTTTCACCATCTCGCGCCCAATCGCGTAATACGAATGCCCGTTGTGCCCGTCATAACCAACGCGCATGCGTGTGCCGTCATCCAGAACAACACTGCCCGACCCTTGAATATGCAGGAAGAAAACATCAATCGGGTCATCCACCCATGCCAGAACCTGCGCCTTTGACGGGTCGATACCGTCGCGGTCGATTGTCTTTCGGTCCTCAAACGGATAAAGCTTTCCGTCATTCACACGGCCGGCGATACGTTTGCCTTTTAAATCATCATTGAATAACCCGAGATCAACCGTCACCAAATCAGATGGCCGTGAATAAAGCGGCGTTTGATATTTTCCGCCACGTTCTTTTGACCCGTAAAGTGTCGGCTCATAGTATCCGGTGAACAGGCCTTTATCCTCATAATTCGCGCGTGCTTGCCATGGTGTAAAATAGGCCTCGAAAAATGTTTTGGCCTGGACGGCGGTCGGATTTTCAATCAATTCGGCTTCGTTACATATTGCACGCATTTGAAGCGGGTTGAGAACATATGACGCACCCTGCGCGCCGATTGTAACCTTCGATGTTTTGCGATTCCATGTATGGTCGCAGGATTTCAAAAATGCGTGAAAGGCGGATGTATGATTGTCGTCCTTCCAGCCATTGAGGTTTGAAAATGATGATTTTGATAGCCTTAATTCTTTTGGCGCATCTTTATCAACGCCGGAACATCCATGCAGCGCAAACGCGCACGCAAGGATTGCCATTGCAGTCAGTAATATTTTCATGTGTTAGATCATTCTAAAGTTTGTTGCTTTACCGAGATTGGCGATGACTTCCTCCTCAGCTCTGTAAAATTACTATGAAAAGCCTCAAAATTTGCATAGAACATTTTCTCTCCCATCGGGATAGCTGCTATCTCTGCAATTTTTGAGGAGTAGTGTATGTAAACAAGGAATTTATAAATGTCACTGTATTCACTATAATTAGCTTTATCATTAAATAGAGGAAAACGTTCAGGTATATCGTAGACGTCCAGTCCCAATGCCAAGTACATCAAATACCCCATACACTCTCTCGGTTCTTTTAATTTTGGGCTAATAAAAGAAAAAACTCCCTCATACCGGCTTCTATCATCAGCTAAAGATATGTCAAAACAACCGTTTCCTTCATTTTGCAATCTTTCAAAACTTTCTACTATTTCTTCACGTGAAAAATAATTTACCAAAATATTAATTAAATTTTTCATATATATTTCATAATCATAATCAAAAATAAGCAAATGATTTGCGCCGTTTTTTACTGGAATGTATTTAATATTATGATAAGGAAAAAGTTGATTTATTAGATTTGATATATGATCCAAATAACCATCGTTGTAATCGCCAAGATAAGAAATTTTTACACTACTTTTTGATTTCCTATACTTATCACTTCTGCCGGTACTTGCCCTCACTACTCGAGAATGATTTTTTAAAGCGCCGAGAACTGCATTTTTGTAATGCCACCACACACACTCTTTTTCATGAACGCACTTATCAGGTGTTGTTGCCTGATAAGGTTTTTCTGTATTTGATTGCGCTTCTGAGGGTGTTTGCTCCGCCGCAGTTTCTTTACAAGCTGCAAATGCAAACACACATAGAACAATGATGATGATGTTCAGGTTTTTCACGTGGTGGGCGCGGCAAAAATTGTTGTTTTAGGACATGCTTTTTTAAGACGTGGCGTTTTCGGCGTCACCAGAATCCGGAATTGGGGTTGAGTTGTGTTCTTCAACCTCATCATCACGTGTTTCGTAGAGAAGCCATGCAGGATCTTTTGATTTGATGTTACGGCCAAATGTCCAGACGTCTTTCATTTCAAAAACACGGTCCGGGTCACCGGCAATAATCTCGCCATTCTCGTCTTTTGTGGATGTGACTTCATCCGCCGTAAAACGGATACGAATGAACGCCATGTTGTCTTGTTTCCATGCTTTCAGAATATCGGATTTGCGCACGGCCTGAATTTCCGTTTCCATTTTCTCCTCGCGCTTTTCACGATTGGCAATGGCCGTGTCGAACGAACTGTAAATTTCATCTGCCAATAATGGCTTTAGCGTATCGCGATCACCTTTTGCAAAGGCCTCGACAATAATCACGAAGGCTTCTTGTGCGCCCTGAATAAAGTAATCAAGCTCGAACCGGCGATCGGCAAGTGATATTTGCATTAAACCGTCATCCACGTCCTTACTGGCGATGGATACATTGCGCGGCATGTCAACGCCGGATCGCACGGCATCATCCTGCGGGCTTGGCGCAGGTTGAACATCAGCCGCGGCCGTATTTGTAGATGTGCTTGCTTGCTCATTCGGTGGCGGTGATAACGGGTTCGGGCGTTCACGTTCACTTCCGTGACGTGTCCCGAGCACGTTCTTTAACCAAAAGAACAATACAATGACGACGACTATATATATTAAAATGTCCGCTGGCACGTTAACTCCGTTTTTAAAACACTCTTAGGTTATACCCATACCGTAGATTATACCTATACCCTAGATTATACTTATACTATGTGTCACAAATGTTAATATTCTTTTATGATTGGTGCGAATTGGTGTATTACCCCGTATTACACAGCCCCATCACACAGTATGTATCACTTTAACACAGAACTTGAAGTTACATAAAATTTATTTACTGTGTAATGGTAATGTAAATTAATAACACGGCCCGAAAAGTCCAGACTCTTGAAACGCATAATTTTCTTTTTCGCATTCTTTGTTGTGATCCCGATCGTTGAAGTGAACGCGCTTCTCATCATTGAAAACATTATTGGCCTGACCTGGCTTATTGTTTCGGTGCTGCTGACCTCCATTGCCGGATGTTTTCTGTTCCGGTATTTGGGCTCGGTTGCACTTTGGGACATATGGGATACGATGGACCGCGGTAAGGTGCCGCTTAAGGGAATTATCGACCGTTTCATTATGATTGTCGGGGCATGTCTGATTATCCTGCCCGGATTTTTGACGGGCGCGCTTGGCGTGGCATTATTGCTTCCGCCGTTTCATATACCGTTGCGCGCCATGTTGATGCGGTTTATTGAAAAGAATTTGAAAGAAAACCTGTCCGCCAAGGCGTATCAGGACCGACATGACCATAGCAGTATTATCGAAGGCGAATACAAACGAATGGATTAATCCAGACAATACAAATGACCACAATGTAACTATATGAGGATCCAATGACAAAGAAACCAACCAAAAAAGACAAAGAAACAGCCGTCGAAGCACCGGATGAGGCAATTGACCCGCGTAAGGCCAAAAACACATCCGTTGTTGTGCATGCGCAGTATGTGAAGGATATTTCCTTCGAAAATCCGAATGCACCAAAGACGTTAAAGGCCAATCAGGCCCGCCCGCAAATGGACATTAATATTAATCTCGATGCCAAACCGCTAGAGGATGAAAATATTCAAGGTCTATACGAAGTGGCGATCATGATGACGGCCACGGCAAAGAACGATGAAATGACATTTTTTGTGGCGGAAATCACATACGGCATTCTGGCATCTTTGAATGAGGTTCCGGAAAGCCAGCACCATCCAATTCTGCTTATCGAAGTGCCGAAACTCGGCTTCCCATACGTGCGTCAAATCCTGTCGAGCCTGACGGCACAGGGCGGTTACCCGCCACTTCTGGTCAATCCGGTCGACTTCGAATCCATGTACATGGAACAATTCGGTAAGGAACAAGGCGCGGCGGATGCAGGCGACAAAGCCGAACCGCAGGGTGACGGCGCAGACAAAGATGACGATTAATTCGTCATCTACCACTTTCTTTATAATTATTCGTTGAAATTAATAATCGTAGCGGTCGTCGAACTGCCACGGCAGGTACTCACCCGGGTTTGTGACGGGCAGAAGGTATGTGGAATTTGTTTCGGCGATGATCACGCCGTTGTCGTTGACCTCATACCCGATAACGACCTCTTGCTCATTATCGAAGCCTGGCAGTCCGGATTGCGGTTCGGCCAGAACCTTCTCCGCCGTTTGGTGTTCCGGCACGCCGCGATATTCAAATGCCATCGGGGCATCCGTATACGTGCGGACAATTACGCCCTCGGTCGGGCGGGTAAGGACGGTGAAGTCCATATTTGTGAACGCTTCACGTAAATAGAAATCAAGGAAGATATCTGTTTTTGTCGGGTGTTCCGGCATTGTCAGATAGAAATTATCAACCACGCCGCGCGTGTCGTTCAGGATTTGTAAGGCAACCTGATTGGCCACATTGCGCCAACGTGCCTCGAACGCATGATCAATTTCATCGGCAACGCCCGGACGAATGGGTGTTCGCGGTGTGGCTTTATGAAATCTATATCCCTCACCAATAGGAAATGGCTGGTAAATTGTCTGTTCACATGCCATCAGAAGGGTACAGAGGCATAACAGGGAAATGGCTAAAAGACGGGTTCTTATGATCATACGAGAAAAGAATTTTGAATGCTTACGCAAATTTGCACTTACCGAAAATAATATCATTCAGAATACGGGCATGACAGCGGAATATATGAATTCTGTGTGTTTTTCCCGAGGATTATTCGCAGACGGGCGTTTTGATGCGTGCCGATGCTAGGCCGCCTTACTGCCGTTCTTGCTTTTTTCGATACTGGAAATAATGCGTGAT
>JAUICS010000106.1 GCA_030427765.1 Alphaproteobacteria bacterium | reverse complement strand
ATCTGGTGCCGATTGCCTGCCTCAAGGGCAAATATGACGAGCCGCGGATCTTCATCGAGGAGGTTTGCGCGTTCTGTTGCCGCATTGACCGGTTTCGAGCTTATAACTACCGGCAATATCTTTCGTGAGCTGGCCGCGAAAAAGGGAATCACCCTTAATGACCTCAACCGCCTCGCCGAAACACAAAAGGAAATCGACTTTGAGGTCGATAATTTCCTGAAAGAGCTCAATGACAAAGATGGTAACTTTGTTCTGGACTCACGCATGGCATGGCATTTCGTAAAGGATGCATTCAAGGTTCGCCTTTATGTAGACCCCGCCGTTGCCACCAGCCGGATTTTCCTGGATAACGCGGCTTTGCGTGAGAAGTACGAGAATATAGAAGAGGCCCAGGCCGGCATCGAAGACCGCAAGAACAGCGAAATTAAACGGTATCAGGATTTATACGGCGTTGATATTAGTGATAACGCCAACTTTGATTTGGTCATTGATACGTCCGACAAAAATATCGTCCAGACAATCGCCGAGTTCTGCAAAGCATTCGGGATAGAACAACAGGCGCTCGCCAGTAATTCATAAGTAATTCTTAATCAAATTTGTTATTTCGAGGGAACCCGTTCGGCGCCATGCGACCGGCTTGCGCGCGGCGACCGACCCACGCGGTTGTATCTTCTAGGATGCGATCACCTTTACCGTATCGGTATGAAAGGCCCTCTTCCGCATTAAACGTCTTTATATCAACGACACCGCCGTCTTTATAACGTTGAAGAATAACGCCCTTACCGCGTGTCATAACCGGAATTTCATCAATCGGAAAGATAAGAACCTTGCGGTTTTCACCGACACTCGCCACCATGTCATGGTTTTCATCAATTGGCTTACACAGATACGCCTCGTCCTTACCATCAACAGACAGAACATTCTTACCGCTTTTTGTCTGGGCCAGAACGTCTTTGGCCTCAACAACAAATCCACGCCCATCCGAACGGCTAACAATCATTTTTTTATCGGCTTGGTACAGCGACAAATTAATCAAATCAACTTCGTTCGGTACATCGATCATTAGACGAATCGGTTCCCCAAAACCACGTCCCGGCGGCAATTTATCACACCCGATTGTATAGAAACGCCCGTTCGATGCCATAACCAGAAGCTTATCCGTCGTGTACGCCTCCAGCGCAAATTGACCGCGATCACCCTCTTTATACTTAACCTCATCCGGATTGATGCCGTGCCCTTTCATGGCGCGGATCCATCCCTTTGATGAGCAGATGACCGTTATCGCCTCTTTCTCAATCATGGCCTCATCAAGGTCGACGGCCATTGGCGCAGGGGCCTTACCAATCAACGTACGCCGTGCACCCAGATTCTGATCTTTGGTAAATTCTACCTTCAGCTCCTCAATATCACCCCGAATAACCTTCCATTGCTCCGTTTCGGATTTAAGTATTTTTTCAAGCTTTTTGCGTTCAGAGACAAGCTGATCATATTCTTTACGAAGTTCCATTTCCTCAAGCTTACGCAAGGAACGCAAACGCATATTTAAAACGGCTTCGGCCTGATTATCGGTCAGCTCGAACGTTTTCATCAACTCCTGTTTCGGTTCGTCCTCCTCGCGGATAATACGAATAACTTCATCAATGTTCAGATAGACAATCAAATATCCATCAAGGATTTCCAGACGCAGATTAACCTTCTCAAGACGGTAATGACTGCGGCGGACCAGAACGTCCTGACGGTGATTAAGCCAGCATTGCAGAACATCCTTGAGCGGCATAACACGCGGCGTAACCCCTTGATCCAGAACGTTCATGTTAAGTGATGCGCGCGTTTCAAGGTCGGTGTGTCTAAAAAGCGCCTCCATAAGAAGTTCCGCCTCGATATTCCGGCTTTTCGGCACAAGGACAAGACGTACGTCTTCCGCACTTTCATCACGTACATCGTCCAGCATCGGAATTTTACGTGTTACGATCAAATCCGCAATCTTCTCGACTAACTTGGCTTTCTGCACCTGATACGGAATTTCCGTGATCACAATCTGGTACTGCCCCTGTTTTAAATCTTCCTTTTCCCATTTCGCACGTACACGGAAACTACCGCGGCCGGTGGCATAGGCTTCACGTATATTTTCCGGTTCTTCCACCAAAATGCCCCCGGTCGGGAAATCCGGCCCCTTCACACATGTTACAAGATCATCAGCCGTAACATCTTTGTCGAGCATCATAATAAGTGCATCACAAATCTCGCACACATTATGCGGCGGGATGTTCGTGGCCATACCAACCGCAATACCTGTCGCGCCATTGGCAAGTAAATTCGGGAAATTCGATGGCAGGACCGTAGGTTCGGAATCTTCGCCATCATATGTAGAACGGAAATCAACGGCATTCTCGTCAATCCCCTCCATCAAACGTATTGCAACCGCGGTCAAACGGGCCTCGGTATAACGCATAGCGGCGGCGTTGTCCCCGTCAATACTTCCGAAGTTTCCTTGCCCGTCAATAAGCGGGTACCGCACGGCAAAGTCCTGCGCCAAACGGACGAGCGCATCATAAACGGCCTGATCACCATGCGGGTGGAACTTACCGATCACATCCCCGACAACACGCGCAGACTTTTTCGGTGCGTTCTGTGGCTTAAGCTGCAATTGATACATCGCATATAGCAAGCGACGATGCACAGGTTTCAAACCGTCACGGACATCCGGCAAAGACCGACTCATAATCGTCGACAGCGCATAGGACAAATAACGCTCGGACAGCGCATCACCCAGCGGTACATCAGTTATATTATGAATTGGCTCATTTGCCTCTTGTGACATAAATGCGGTCTGTTCCTGCAAAAAAATGTATAGGTTATTGTCTTTTTATATCCTAATTTCCGCTGTTCGCAAGGGTTTCCGTTCAATTTATTGGACTTATCTTCCCTGAATTTTTACAGACTGCTAAAATTTTGAATTTTTCGATTGACATAATGTTTATTTTTATCTACTGAGAAGAGAAATTTTTATACATAGAGGGCAAACATGACACAATACAATCCAAGCAAGTATTTCGAACTGTTCCCGGGCGGATACGTTGAAAACCCGCATAAAGTTGTAAACGTTAATATCATTGATTTGGTTACAATTTGGGATCATGCGGTTCGCGGTGAAACCACATTCTGCCTACGTGGTCAATATACTCATCGCAACAATTTGGTAGTCATGGATGACGGACGCGGCAGCCTTCAATTATCTGATAGGGCAAATGACCTATTCCAAAGATTAACCTATCAGGTAGGCGGATACGTCACTTTAACAATGTCTGATGTAAAAAGTATCGTTGAAATGGGCCAGCGCGGTCAGGCATTCGGTTTTGGAAGCTAAGACGATTTTTCCATTCTGGTCAGCAAATTCGTTCGTGCCTCCGGCAATGCGGCCGTTGTATCGCCAAGTACCCAGTTTTGTAAAAAATGCCCTGTCATGTTCAAACCATCGACAATGTCGTTGCTAACATCACCCGCTTGGCCGCCGTCATCAGAGCGTAAAAACGAAGGAAGTGGCAACATCTTATCTTTATACGGTTCCCCCGCATCCTTCGACACGGCCTTACCGGTCTTGGGGCTAACATATACCAAATCGTACTGCATTCCGGTGGCGGCGCATTGCGCCAAATCGAGCGGATATCCAAGCTCTCTCATAAATGCAATTTCCCACATAATATAAGCCTGCGCCCACGCCTCTGTCCCGAGTAGAGATAGCAGCACCTTAAGCCCCTCAAACTGGGCGGTATTTACCTCCCGCTCCGCCAAACATACGTCACATAAAGAACACGCGGATAACAAGGCCGTTAGACGGTTGCGGTCGTCCATTACATTCGCGGCAAAGGCCATATCCATTTCCGGCGCATAACTGCCTAGCTGCTCCTCAAGCCGCGCCTTCCATTCCACAGAGATCAGATTACCTGTCGCCAGCATGCCGCTTTTTGACCCGGACTGCCCGCCATACACATATCCAGCGTGTTTACCATGACCGGATGTCAGAAGGGTCACAACAACAGCCCCCTCCCCATACGGGCGCGTTTTTAAAATAATGCCGCTGTCATTCCAGAATTCCATACCCTTCATGTTATCGCGTTTACCGAAAAAAAGAATAGGGCATGAAAAGATAAAATATTTTACATATTACAAATCTCATGGTATATCTATTCCCCGATATGTTAAGGAGATCGTTTTGGGTGAGTTAGTGCATAAATCAAGCGTTTCGGGATCGGTCATTTCGGGATCAGGCGTTCCGGCGGATACAGCCGAACCAACCGAAACACAGAAATTGATGATCCGGTTTCTGCATGCCGCCCGTCACATGGGCCTACTGCCACAAATGAATGATGAACGCATTCAATTGGCCGAAGAAAGCATTCGGACCCTACATGATAAGGTCATAGCTTCCATCTATAACGAAATATCCGGCGCGGCCAATTTTGACAGACAAAAAGCCGCCATGTCATTTGAAGCAAAAATCAGCGGCGCAATCAGCGAACGAACAATGATCGGTATTGGGTCAGTCTGGACCAATTATATGATGTCGTGTTTTATGTGGCACGCGGGCAAACATCCCAAAGTACATGGCCACACGGATTGGAATTATAGAGGGGAAGTACCGCTCACCGAAATGCGATACGAACATATGGGACATCACTTCGCCTGATGAACATGTCCTGCGGCTAAACCTTCACTTATCCTTATAATTTGCTATTTTTAAATGTATAAGGATTGCGCACGTTATGCTGACCACCATCAAATCATTTTACTTCATCCGCCATGGTGAAAGCGAAGCCAACGCCATGGGCTTTTTTTCTGGTCATCTGGATGTTGCCCTGACGGAGCGCGGACGCGGCCAAATCCAGAATATCGCCGATAATCTTGACAGTTTGCACCCGAGCCCTGACGCCATATTTCACAGCGGCCTTCAGCGTACACAAGGCACCGCGATAATATTAAATTCGGTTCTTTCCAAACCGCTAAAGCAAAACATGTTGCTTAAGGAACAACATTACGGGCTATACCAAGGGCAACCCAAGACTCCTATCAAGGAACAGAACCCCGATTTCTGGAAATCACCGCCGCAAGGTGAGACGTTCGACATATTTACGCAGCGCGCATTTAAAGGGTTAATCGAGGTAATGAACGCATGCGAAACACCATTAATTGCAGGCCATGGCGGTTTTTTAAAAGCCGTTGTTATGCATTACACAGACAAACCCTATAACACGGACAATGGCATCCTGTATTTTTTCAAAACGAAGGAAACCAAAGAGGAAAACACTTTGCCGTGGAAGGTTATGGAGTATGATACGAAGACAAGAGGCTTTGCCCCCTCGGCGATAAACGATCTGTAGTAAGGAGATATTGATGATTCCGGCCAAAGATTTTTACCTGATACGTCACGGCGAAACCGTTGATAACCGCGCACATATCGCCGCCGGTGGTGATCGTGACAGTATGCTGACGGACAAAGGGAAAAATCAGGCGCTCCGTATCGCACCAGCCATCGGGAAACTGTCCCCCGCTCCGCAAAAGGTATTTCACAGTCCCATGACACGAACACGGGAAACCGCGCAAAACGTAAACAGCATGGCAAATCTTGATATGATCGAGCATCCTGAGATGTATGAACATAAACTTGGGGACTGGAATGGTCTGGGTTGGGATGAGGTTTTGCCAAACCTCGAAAATAAAGTCCCCGCCCCGAACGGAGAAAAGGAAGAACACTTCGTAAAACGCGTACAGGGTGCAATGGAA
>JAUICS010000105.1 GCA_030427765.1 Alphaproteobacteria bacterium | reverse complement strand
CGCAAGGTCTTAGCCTTGTTCGTATTGATTACGACTGATTATTAACAACCCGTATCCGGATTTTTCAGCCAGATTGTCAAACACACCGCGCCACATGCGCCGTTTCCATCAGGGTCTGCGTTCAACGCCGCTTCGCATGAAGATGTTTCTTCAATAACGCGGTTTAATGCCGACGTTACATGCGGCTGCGAATTCGTTGCGGTAATCTGAAGATAGACCCCGTCATTGTCATCGTTATTGGTGTATTCCCAATCACCCATTCCTGAAATCGGACTAGGCAAGAAATTTCCATCACTGGAATCAAACACATCACCAAGGTTGCCGGGACAGATCATATCCTCAAGCGGAATAGAAACGGCATTATCCGGGTCGGTATCACCATCCGCTGGTAAAACAGTATCATCCGGTGCCAGTGGGTATGGCACATTTGGTTGGCCGGATAGTCCCCCGGGATATAGCAATGTACATTGCTGAACCGCCGATTGTATCTGGGCAATCGACGCCATTAATTCTTTTTCTGTCTGGAATGTTTTCTGGGCACTTATACCTGCGCTGTTGTTTGTACCAGAGCTTATTGAATATGAAAGCGCGCCGAAAAGGCCCACGGCCAATAGAAGAAGGAATAGAATATTCCCACGCTCATCCTGTAATGCATTTTTTATATTTTTCATTTGGTATTCCTTCACACTAATACAATTATTCTACCGTAATTTCACAACGTAATAAAATACATATTCACCATTCGGGTCGGCCGTGCCATCCACATTCACACAATACGTAATCTCACCGTTTAAAACCCCGCCGGCGTCATCCATATCAACAACAGTCGTTTGATCAAGGGCCCCGCTACCATCACCAACAAACGATGATGCTGTATTTGGCGGAGAGGCACTTACATCTGGTATAGATGTGGTCGGCGCCTCGCCCACGTATTGTCTGTTTATTTCTTTACATGTCGCATAATCAATATCTGTTATAAACATCACAACGTCTTGAAGAGAGTCTACTCCAACACCCGGCATTTGATTTTCGGCGTTAATAAACCATCCGTCAAATGCCGCCGGGATACTTGCATTCCCTGCCGTTGCATTTATCCCACCGTCATCCCCAGTTCCATCATCAGCAAACAAATCATTAATATTCGTTCCTGTATTTAGTGGCGTAAAGTCAATTTCAGAAATATCTACATTTGAAAACGTCATACGTGTCAATGCCGTGTTAACCGAAGAGGCATATTGGGAAAGTTTGGAAATATCGAGGCTGGTTTCCTCTTCTTCCGATGTTGACCCTGTTCCGGTAATGGATTGAGTGATTGCATATGAAAGCGCGGCAAAAAGGGCAACGGCAATCAAAATAAGGAACAATGCGTTTCCGCGTTCGTCTTTAAAAATTGATTGAAACATTGTAACCCATTGCCCTTGAGAAACTTAAAAAAAGGCCATGCGGAGGAAACTCCATGGCCTTTTCTGAAAAATATACTGTGCTATTACTGAGGAAGCACTACGTAATAGAACAAGTAAGTACTACTATTTGCAGAGGTCCGCTGTACACAGTAAGTTGGTTCACCTACAAACGTTGTGCCTGCATCTGTCGGAGTTGTTGTGCCTGCCGTCAGTAGTCCTGTCGTTACATTTGCGCCATTGGCATCAACGAAATCAGTTGTTACTACTGGTGGAGCAGCACCTGCAGTAGCGCCAGCCAATTCTTCATTCAAAAGTTGACATGTTGTCAGCGGTAAACCATCCAAAAACATAACAACATCGGCAGCGCCAGTTCCAACACCGGTTACGATGTTACTAGCATTAATAGTCCATGCAACTGTATCGCCATCCTGAAGAGAAACAGGCGGAGGTTTAAGGTTCAAACCACCGTCAACGCCTACCCCGTCATTACCAAACAAATCGTCTGCAGCTGTCCCATCATTAGGATCAAAGTCGATAGTTGTAAGATCAGCACCCTGAAGAGACATACGTGTCAAAGCCGTCGAGACCGCAACCGGGAATTGTGTCAATGTGGCCGTATCCAAACGGTTTTGTTCCTGGTCGGAACCGGTACCACCGCCACTAACGGATTGTGTAATCGCGTATGATAGTGCGGCAAAAAGGGCCACGGCAATCAAAATTAGGAACAATGCGTTTCCGCGTTCGGAACGCCTGTCGTCATTACTGCCCTCGAGCATTTTTTGTTTAAGTGTAGTTAAAATCATGAGTTTTCCTCCGTTGGTTAATAAACTTAAATGAAATTATAAATGTTTTCTTTAAAAACGTCACGTTTAAATATTGTTTTTACACGCCTTTTGCTTCGATTGATACTTTTGACACTTTTAAATCAATGCGTAACTTCACGCCTTCGCATTCTCGCCCGACACATAATTTATCCACACGTGTTTCCCACGCCTGCCCACCAAACTGAACATGGTTGATTGCCGTCTGGAATTCGGAAAATGACTGGGTTGTCGGCGCGGTAATGGTGATAAGGCCATTCTTCGCAACATCCATTTTTATATTACGATAGTTTGGCTGCGCACGTTCCACAAATTCTTTTAAAACATCTTGTGGTACCGGTGTTTTTTCAATGGTTGGCACCAATGGCTGCGCGGCCTCGATATTCAATATATCCTTACGCGTCTGATTTGCCTGATTAATCTGCGACATTGTATAAACGATTGTGGCACCGGCAATAAGCCATGACAGACCGGCCAGAAAAAGGGCAGTATGACCGGTACGTACCGGTAACATGTCCAGAAATTTATCAAGGTCCTTGTATGCACCGGCACGGGTGTAAAACTTGATGCGTTCCCAATCAAGGTTTTTAAGCTTACCGATTTCGCTTTGCATTTTCATAAAATTTTATCCCACTATTTCTATTATAGAAAGTTAAAGATTAACGAGAATTTAATTTAAACAGGTTGATAGGGCCGACTAAACATAGGGCTATAACCCTTTGCAGGTAAGTAACAGGCAAATGAAGTTGCAAAACGCACATGATTAACGCGTCCCCCGAATACGGTAACGGCCATCACCTTCCAAACTCAGCAGTTTCGCACCCATTTTTGTAATAGTGTCACCGGTCATGGCACGCGGCACAAGGGCTTCCCACGTCACTTTACCGTCATCAACCTTGTAAAGAACAAGCGTCGCGCCGTTACTGGACAGAATATCAAGAAGGGCCTGAATACGGCGCATATGCTGAAACGAATCCGGCTCCAGGCTCTCACGGGCGTTTTTATAAAGCTCCGCACCGGCAATCTGCGATTCATGTTTCAGTTTTTCAAGGTTTGGCGTAAGTAGCGACAACAGTGTCTGTGTCGTACCAAGGTAGAAAAGAGTAATAAGCGTAACCGCCAAACCGGATAAAATCATGATCATCGCCGTAATGCGTGACATACTTTCCAATTTTAGCTGCCTGTTCACCCACGGAACGGGCTCCGCCATATCCGTATTAATGGTCACGAAGTTTGCGTCAAGACTTTGAAGTTTTGGCAGAACAATACGCGACATACCGGAAAACACCTGCATACGTCCCGTTTCTGGATCCCATCTCAGGCCGGCGGCAACCCCTTCCTGTGAATACAGGTATACGGTTTCCTTATCCCAATATTCGGAATTTCCGGGCAGTGCGGCCGCAAGCGGGCACCAGCTATTCGGCGCACTCGCCAATGAATGCGTGGGTACAGCAAGATACCATATTTTATTTTCATCAACGGAATAACAGAAACTGACGTTATCCGTACCGCATGCCTGCGCCGCCGCATGCCACACTGTTTGTTCCTCCGCCCCCGCGATATACGGTACGGAACCACCAATCAATTCGGTCGGCAAGAATGGAACCAGATCATCACTACTCGTGTCATCCTGAATTTTTTTACGGGCTTCTTCCTTGATAATACGCGCTTCCGCACTGGATGCGGAAATATCCCCTGTGTCTGATGCTAAGTCGTTATCGATATCTGTCATTTTAAAAACTGAACTTTTATTTTATTTCCATGAACATGGCATTTGGCGAGATATAACACATACTATCATAAACCCTATTCTACATAGAACCAAGAAGATTGTTCACCATACTATCCATACTCATATTCATAACGGTCAGGGCATAAATCGCACTACCGAACGCGAGGAACAAATACGCACCCGTCATCGCAAAGGCACCCCACACAATCAATGCGTGCTTGGATTTTGACCCTTGCGTTCGCATTTCCGCTATGGCCTCGAGTACCGACGCGACCTGATTAAGGTCGGACAGACCGGCGATTTCCATACGTTCCTGTTTTGTCATCGGTTCACGGTCCATGGATGAGCCAAGGGGTATACCGCGGTTCAAATCCTCCAGCGAATCCAGCCAGAATTGCGAGACATCAGGCACATTTGTGGCCTCGGACGCCTGCTCCAGCATTTCGGCAACCTGCAAATTACCACGCAACATTCGTGCACCTGCCGAACAGGAATCGGCAAAACCGATATCACGCATATATCCGCCGATTAATGGCAGGCTACGGACAATACGTGCGGTCGGCCAATCTTTCTTACCGCGATTATTCCAGTATGACAGGATAGTCCAGCCGAGAAAGGCCCCCATGCCGACAGCGACAATAATCAACACATCCCAAAGGAGCTCAAGACGACCGACAATCAATTCAAATTCCGCGAGTTTATCCGGTTCCGTTGGTTTATTGTCGTTAAACCACCCCAAAACCGGTTTACGTCCCCAAATCATCGCCTGCACAATCGTAAAAATATCAAATCCAAGCCATGCCACAGTACCGAATATGGCGGCTGAGTTTTTACGTTTCATTTTAATGTTTTCAATGGCGTGAGGAATACCTTCCATTAATTTATTACTGCGCTCACTCGCCGCAAGAATGGCCATCGTACTGTGATCGAAAATATGCAGGCTTTTGAGGGCAAAGATAATCCCCATACCGCGAGATAACCCCTCTTTTGCAGGGGCAAGGATGTTCTGGCGGCTAGGATTGTCCTCAGTTTGTATAAGTTTCCAAAGGGCCACACCGGGCGAATTCGTTTTGGAACGAAACTGAATGGCACGTAAAAGCTGGATTTGCCAGTAACTGGAACGGGCAAGCCACCGTTCAATAGGTGAACGCTCATATGGACGTATGGCAATAACATACCCGCCATTTTTTACAATTTCTGAACGCACATGATCTTCGGTCGGGAGGTAAAAGGATTCGTTAAAAAGGACCGGCCCCTTCCGTGTTTCTACTGCGTATTCTGCCATCCATTGGCGCATGTTAACTTTAACCCATTAAAAAATATTATAAATCAGGCCATTTCCATCTGAGAGATAGCTGCGCGCGGTTCAATTAAGCCTTCATGCACAAGGCCCATGATATTTTCCGCCCTACTATAGAATGAAACACCAGGAACGGTTAAAACATCGTTAAGATTCGTCTGCATCACGTCGTATAAGGTGTTCCTATCATGATGCTTACAATCCAATAGCAAAGAATCCAGCAGAAGCGCACGGCCAAGATATCCGGAACGGTTACAAATATCGCAACCGTTAGGATTAAGAACCTTTACTTTTGCATCAGGCTCCAGCTTAAGAATGTGGAGCTGTTCATCCGTAAGAACCGCATTGGCACGTGACTGGCGCGAACACCCTTGGCACAGGGTTTTGATCAAACGCTGGTTCATAATACAGCTGATTTGCTGCGACAATGTGTAGGTCGATGACTTTTCACGCTCAACCGGCATAAAGGACCGCAAACGCTCAATCGTCTGAACCGCCGTATCGGCATGAACCGTTGTTAACACTGTGTGACCGGATTCTGCAGCTTTAAGTG
>JAUICS010000104.1 GCA_030427765.1 Alphaproteobacteria bacterium | reverse complement strand
GGATAATAATGATGGTATCCGGAGATTTCTTTTCCTCAGGCGGTGCCGGAAACGATAATTCCGGTTTTGACCCAAATCGCCCGTATTGAAGTCGATATAGCTTAATCATCTTGTCCGGGTCAAGGCCAAGATATTCGGAATACGACCTGACAAACCCGATCGCGTAGACTTCACCCGGAAGCTCGTCCAGATTCCCCTCTTCCAAAGCTTGTATCTGGTTTGCGCGAATGCGCAAAATTAAAGAGACTTCTTCAACACTTTTGCCGAAATATTTACGTCCGCGGCGCAATATTTCGCCAACAGACAATTCTGTCTGGTGTTCGGACTGTTTATACATATCGGCAAATTCATTCATATCAACGTATAATATAAATGAATTTATGCTTCCTCATCCAGTCCATAAGCAGTATGAAGCGATCTTAACGCCAATTCTGTGTACTCTTCGTCGATCAGAACGCTAATTTTGATCTCCGACGTTGAAATAACCTGAATATTAATGCCCTTATCTGCCAAAGTCTGGAACATTTTCTGGGCAACACCAGCGTGACTCTTCATACCGATTCCCACAACCGATAATTTGGCGACATTGTTATTAGAGGATACGATAATATCACGTAAGTCCTCATCAGAGCGGACCAGGCTCATCGCCTTTTCCGATTCTGGGCGTGTAACCGTGAATGTCATATCGGTAACCTTGCCATCCGGTGATACGTTCTGAATAATCATATCAACGTTAATTCCGGCATCGGCCAAAGGACCAAATACTTTTGCGGCCAAACCCGGCACATCCGGCACATCACGCAATGTAATTTTGGCTTCGTTCTTGGAATGGGTAATTCCGTTCACAACTTCTTTTTCCACGATATCTTCCTCTCTTCTGACAATCGTTCCGGGTTTCTCGCTCCCGATATTATCTTTAAAACTTGATAAAACCTGAATCGGCATATTGGTTTTCATGGCCATTTCCACGGAGCGTGTCTGCAAAACCTTAGCCCCCTGGGAAGCCATTTCCAGCATTTCTTCATACGATACTTCGACAAGTTTTTTTGCCTTTTTCACAATACGCGGGTCAGACGCATAAACACCGTCAACATCCGTGTAAATATCACATCTGTCCGCATCAAGCGCCGCCGCCATTGCCACGGCAGATGTATCGGAACCGCCGCGTCCAAGTGTTGAAATTCTACGTTTTTCAGAAATCCCCTGAAAACCAGCAACAACCGCGACTTCACCTGTGTTCAGGCGTTCATCCAGGTCTTTCTTTTCGATAGATAAAATTCGTGCTTTTCCATGAAATTCATCGCAATGAATGGGAACCTGCCAGCCGAGCCAAGATCGCGCGACAACACCACGCTTTTGAAGGGCGATAGCCATCAAACCGGCGGTAATTTGTTCGCCACTGGATACAACCGTGTCATATTCACGTAAATCGTATAAGGAGCTTACGTCACCACAATGTTTTACCAGTTGGTTTGTAACACCGGACATGGCCGATACAACAACAACAACCTGGCAATTATATTCTTCTATTTCACGTTTGACTTTATCCGCAGCAAGCTCAATACGTTCAATATCGGCAACGGATGTCCCGCCAAACTTCATTACAATACGCATATATTTACACCGTCTCTAATCAAAACGGTTTTACACAAATAATACCAAGGAATGCAACGAAAAACGGTTGTAATAATTTGCGCAGCGCACAAAAAGAAAAATAAATTTATCCCGTTGAAAACACTTTAAAAACTGCACATTCATGAAATATTATAAAATATGGTGTAACGTGGTGAGAGAAATGAGAACAAACATTCGTCTTTTTATACATGTACTTGTTGTGTCGGCAATGCTGGCATCCCCTGCCTTCGCCTTTTCCGGCAGCGAAGCGCGCATTATGATGATTACCGACATCGCCAAATGGCTGAAGCAACCGCTTATCATGGATACTCTTGATGAAATTTACAAAGACCAACATATTCAGAGGCTTCAAGACTTAAAAAGTATTGAGGAGGCATGGCGTTACAACTCCAAAAATTTTCGTGACATCACTCTGGAGAGTCCTATTTCCAAGATATTACAAGGCGTAGTGGAGGAAAAAAAAGATAAATATATCGGTATAATATTGCTGGATAAAAACGGGTTTGTCGTTGGGTCATCCTTTGATTTGGCCGAATACATACACCGTGACAAAGATTATTTTATCAATACATACAATAAAGGCGCAGGCATATTGCATCTAAAAGAAGAGGAAGACGGATCCGTCATCACGATGGCCCATACAATTGACCGTAACGGCATTGCGCAAGGCGTGCTGGTTGTCTTATTGAACCCGGAGTATTATAAGTAATACATGCAAACTGGTATCAATGATAAATCGGCGGTATCAACCGTCGATGCAAAAGAGATTTCTAATTTTACGGAATTATCATCGCAATGGTGGGATGAATCCGGAGCATTTGGCATTTTGCACAAAATGCTGCCCTGTCGAATGCGGTATATACGAAACATACTTTCTAACAACAATATTATGGACAGAAAGAATATTGATGTCCTAGACATCGGCTGCGGCGGTGGATTAACAAGTGAATGTCTTGCGCGGATGGGAATGAATGTAACCGGCGTTGATGCCGACGAAAATGCCATTAGAGTTGCATCTGATCACGCACAGAAACAAAACCTTCAAATACAATATATCCATGGCAGCACCGATACGATGGATAAGACGCGGAAATATGATGTCATAACCGCACTCGAAATTGTTGAGCACGTAGATGATATTGACCGTTTTGTAAAAGAGTGCCTATCCCTTTGTAAAGAAAATGGAATCGTTATCTTTTCTACGTTAAACCAAACTTTTTCATCCTATGTTCTTGGCATACTGGCCGCTGAAAATGTTTTAGGATGGGTTCCAAAAGGTACACATAGCTGGAAAAAATTTGTAAAACCAAGCCGCTTGGCACAGGTTATTCGCCAATATGATGGGAAGGTTACGGATGTATCCGGCGTGATATTTAATGTCTTTACTCACGAATTTGAATTGTCAAAACATCAGACACGTATAAATTATTTTCTGACAGCACAGAAAAACTAAACATAAGGTAGACAATATGTTTTCGGTATTCTTTACATTAATGATCGTTTCTATGGTGGCCGTTGCCTCGGTTTTAGGCATTGGCATATTCAGCATGGTCAAAGGTGGGGAATTTAATGAAAAATACGGCAATAAGTTGATGCGCGCACGTGTGATGTTACAAGGACTGGCGATATTGTTCTTTGCACTGGCATTTATGACGCAGCCGTAGCATTATCAAATTAAAAAATGAGGTTTCTATGACAGTTCTGGTTCTATGTGAACATGATAATAATACGGTTAAACCAACCACATATAATGCGATTGCCGCTGCGCTTCATCTTGGGGATACAGTTGATATACTTGTGACAGGCTTCAATTGCCAAAGCGTTGCGGATGAAGCATTAAAAATCGGCTCTGTCGGCAAAATTCACTTCTACGATAACGAGTCATTGGAGCATTTCTCGGCAGAAGCCATAGCCCAAATTATTGCTGATATTGCTGGTGCGTATAATTACATCATCGCCGCAGACACTGCGTTTGGTAAGAACGTCATGCCCCGCGCCGCCGGATTATGTGATGTGCAGCAGATTACCGGCATTACAAAAGTGGTCGATGCAAACACATTTGAACGCCCTATATACGCCGGAAACGCAATCGCAACCGTGAAAACGGGACAAGATAGAAACTTCATTACCGTCCGTACCACAGCATTTGATGAACATACGGCACGCGACGGCAGCGCGAGTATTGAAAATGGAAGCGTTCCCGATATTACAAACATGGCTAAATTTGTTAAGGCGGACATTATCAAGCTGGAACGTCCTGAACTTACATCCGCATCGATTGTCATTTCCGGTGGACGCGGTTTGGGCTCAGCCGAAAACTTTAAAATGATTGAAAATCTGGCTGATAAACTTGGCGCAGCCGTCGGCGCATCACGTGCGGCCGTTGATGCGGGGTATGTTCCAAATGATTATCAGGTTGGTCAAACCGGTAAGGTTGTTGCCCCTTCGCTATATATTGCCGTCGGTATTTCCGGTGCCATCCAGCATTTGGCAGGTATGAAAGACTCAAAAGTTATTGTTGCCATTAATAAAGATGAAGAAGCGCCAATATTCAGTGTCGCCGATTATGGTCTCGTTGACGATCTGTTTACCGTCGTCCCTGAACTGAATGAAAAACTAGGCTAAAAAATACGCTATTTCAGTCCTTCGCTGGAAAAGGCACGGTATTTTTCGTCGAATTCCGCACCTTCAAGGCTGGACCCCTCAAAATTCGTATTATCCAGTTTTGCACCTTTGAAATTAGCCTCACGCAAGTCGCAGCAAGACATATCCGCGTTTGAAAGGTCTGAGTTTTCAAAATTAACCGATTTCATTGATGCGCCGGCAAAATCGGTAAAGCGAAGCTGTGCTTCCGATAGATCACACGTTGCAAATCGCTGGTTTGGCCCTTCTGCACCAAATAACAGCGGGTTAAAGTTTGCATTCTTCACAGACGCGTGGTTAAGGATACAGCCCTTAAGGCTGGTACCGCGAAAATCGCCTTCATCAAGCTTCGCGCGACGGAAGTCTGAATTATCTAGGCGCGCGCTCTGTAATTCCACCTGGTACCTATTCATACCGATGAAACGGGCTCCCTTTGCAACGAGCGCCGTTAGTTTTTGTCCCTTAAGTGTTTGAAGGGAACGAAGATCGTAACCGGACAGATCAAGCTGCTCCCCATCCTTACCGGCTGAACCTACCCATGCAATATGAGTTTTTATCATTTCTTCAAACGGCTTATCAATATCAACGATGCTTTTACCGATATTGTCGTCTGTAATCGCGTCAGATGAATTGGCCCCTGTAGCGGCCAGATCATCGGAATTAATACCGGTCAGAATCGCAGATTTCAGGTCTGCGCCGTGCAAATCGGCACCTTTAATTTTCGCGCCGGATAAATCCGCCCCTTGCAGACACGCATTCTTCAAGTCTGCACGGAACATGTTGCTGCGTGCCAAAATAGCATCCGTAAAGTCGGCTTTTGTCGCCAACGCACCTGTCATACGGCATCCGGTCAAGTTAGCCCCCCGGAAGTTCACCTTTTGTGGCGGTACATATTTATCGGTCGACATAACAGCCAGTTCCCGCATATCGGCAGAATCAAAATTGGCACCTGTCAAATTCCCCTCTTCCAACGTTGAACCACGAAGGTCACAACGGAAAAACGATGTGTTTACCAAAACACTTTTGCTTAAATCACATGAATACAGTTTGGCTTCCTGAAAATTCGCGCTGGTCAGGTCCATTTCGCGCATAATGCATGTATTAAAGTCTACCTGACGCATATCTTCGCCATATAAACTCAAGCCCGAAATATCAACATTTCTCAAAACGGCTTTCCGTCCGCCCAAACGCCCGCTTAAATAACGTGCATGTAGCTTAATCAGCGCATCTAACTGGCGCTGCTCAAGCCGCATTTCAACTTTACTGTCCTGATTGTCACTCATATTTACTTAGCCTTAGGTCCACATTTAACACATTCAGAATTTAGAAAAACGTTCTACCAGTGTTACATTTAAATGATTAACGAATTGTTATGATTAAAGAAGGTTGGGGTAACAGAATAAAATCACTACTAACATGGTACAAAATTTTGTATTTTTTACAAGAGACTAAAACATTACATTAATCTATTTTCCATACTCCTTGACATGCGTTACATACCTCTAATATTCGCTTTATACCTATGCACCGTTCTG
>JAUICS010000103.1 GCA_030427765.1 Alphaproteobacteria bacterium | reverse complement strand
TGTAATGCCCTTATCTGGTCTGTTAGCCGACCAGCTTTGGCTTGCTTCGCTCAGGTGTGGAAAAACTATATTTTTCATCCGGAAAAGCACCGTCCCGAACATCATTTGCATATTCAGAAATTCCGTCTTCTATATCCGCATATAAATCCTTGTATGATTTTACAAATGATGGCTTACGTCCATCCGTAAGACCCAACATATCTTCGGTAACCAATATTTGACCGTCACAATGAACAGATGCCCCAATGCCAATTGTTGGAACGCTTACTGTGCCGGTAATATCTTTCGACAACTCATCAACGGTACATTCAAGAACCATTGCAAATACCCCTGCTTTATCAAGGGCAATTGCATCGTCCATCACTTTATTAAATGTATCAGTATCGCGCCCCTTAACTTTATATCCCCCATCAGCATGAACGGATTGTGGCTGCAAACCGATATGCCCCATAACCGGAATACCGCGTGACACCAAGAATGCAATTGTTTCCGCCATTTCTGATCCGCCCTCAAGCTTAACGGCATCGCATCCCGTTTCCTTCATAATGCGTGATGCATTTATAAACGCCTGTTCCGGTGATGCCTGATAACTCCCAAACGGCATATCAACCACAACACATACTTTTGACGCATGATTTGCGACGGCCTTACCGTGTGCGATCATGATGTCTAATGTAACTTCCACCGTTGAATTAAATCCGTAAAGAACCATACCTAAACTATCGCCAACCAAGGCCAAATCGGCATGTTTTGAAACGACCTTTGCCATTGGCGCAGTGTAGGCCGTCAGGCAAACTAAAGGCTTACTTCCATCTGCAACTTTTGAATTTCTAATTTTGCTTATGCTCATATCCTGCTCCTGTAATACATAGAACATACCGTTTTTTTGAAAAAAGGGAAGTATACATAAAATACCATTTTTGTATAAAAATAGCTTATAAAGCGAAATAACTACACTTTCATTGACATATATGATATATTTTTGCTTACTTAATCACGGATTAAGAGGGTAAATCTATGAAAGTATATGCTACGCCAAAAGTACCAGTGCTTGATGTAGGCTTTTATTTTTCGGAAGCAGGCTGTATTGCGTCATTAACGCCGCAGCAAACGCGCTTTACATGTGGACCGGCGTCACTGGCCGCGGTTTACAATTTATTGACAGGCGTCCAGATAGATCAAGAGCGTCTTGCGCGCGAGCTTGCAACAACGACAATCGGCACGGACCATGAGGTTTTGGGGCAGTGGGCGACGGAAAACCTTCCCGTTGAATGTATGGGCACCGATCCTTATGAAGGCGGTCTTTCAATATTTAATCATAGGGCATTATTATCCGGTGGCGGGCATTTTGCCGTCATTTTAGGGTGCAGTGATTGCGGTGAATTTCTCAAAATTTGGGACCCACACTTTCCGGACAGGGGCACATTAATCGTACGGCGTGAACAGATTGACTGGACAAACAGTGATGGTTCTTTAGCCGGATGGCACTGCAAAATTGATACAGGTGGCCGTAACTTCTTTGGTGAAAACATCGGATCCGCACCGTTACCTACAGAAAAATATTGCGATACAATCCCGCTTGCTACGCGTACGCGATAACTTAACGCCGGGGCGTTATACCCATAACACTATCTTTTTGTATTGGTTTTCCCGCCTCCGAACGTGATTTAAGCTGTCCGAGTGTTTCATCTAAATCCCCGAGCTTACCAATTGATTTTAAAACCTTTTTGACCTCAATAATATCGATAGCGGTAATGCCAGATAAATTTGATACCGTATCAAATGCGGCATCATTATCAGGTTTGATGTGCAATTCATGTTCAAGCGCATATGCAATCTGATCTTCGGTTAAATAGCCAAAACGTATTGCCATAGAAAATTTACGTGTGACACTACTATCCAGGAAACTATCCGGATCCGCCCCGGCGACAAAGAAAACAGGGTAGGGATGATAACGCGCCCTTTCCAAAACCGGATGGTCACTTAAGGTGGGTGTACCCTGTGCAGTTGGGGAATACGCCTCTTGCGACCCTGAAAACACCAAAGGGTCTGCGTTCTTAATAATAAGTGCTTTCCCGTTTTCAATGGAATTCTGAAAATCATCTGCATTGACAGAATGCGGATGCCCCATGAAAAAACGTCCAGCATCAAAATCAGCCTCAATCACATCCAAACCGGCAAGTGAGGAAAAATGACGGGCAAAGGCAACACGCTGTGAACCATGCGGCCCCACAAGCAGGGTATTCAAACCTTGCAAATCATTTCCTGTGGTCTTGCCACCTTTAATGGCATCCCGAAAATTATCACAAAGCCGTTGAAGATTGACCGAGGCATTGGCTAGATTAAAGTCAAATTTTGGACGGCGCAGGCGAGTTGAAACAAACGGAAGTGGTATCAAACCGGTCATCTTACGCTGTGACCTATCAATCGCGCGCTCGAGCGCCTTTAATTTAGCGGGATCGGACTTTAAATCCTGACGACGGCCAGTGTTAAGAAAACAATACTCAATAACGCCTATACTCAGATCTTTTGCCCTTTCGACAACGTCACGAAGTTGAACATCATCCAACGTCATATTCAGATGCGTTTCGCCCAGGTCTTTGACAATTTCCATCTGACTTTCTTGCGGAATATTTTCAACAAAGAAAACTTCACCACGGCGCACAGTGGCCGGGTCAAACAAATCCGGACGATTGGTGATCAAAATAATCGATACTTTTAATTCACCAAGAAGCTTGAACACACGATTGACGTAGTCCTTACTGCCTTTCTCTTTTGTATCCGGATTATTGAGGTCCTTGAGCATATCCTCAACTTCATCCTCGGCCAGCACACATTGGATACCGCATTTATGCGCGATGTATGCTCTGCGCAAAAGACTGGCCCAGCGTTCATCGCGGGTTGGCTCTTTTGCCGCAAATAAATTATCGCCTGAGGCTTTTACGGACTCATTCATAAAAGCAGGAACACCAAGAACCTTTGAAATCACACCTGTTAACTCGGTCTTTCCTGTCCCGGGCGGACCGGCAAAAACCGTAATACGCATTTTATCATCGTCACTTTTCACATGCCCCTGAACCGTGCCTAAAATATCGTCATACTGATCACCCATATACGAATAATGACGTGGCTCCAGCACTGTCTTAACCGTGCCGCCCATGAAGGCTTCTATAAGCTGATCATCATTATCGTACTCTCGTCCGAGTAACTTACGAACATCATCATTGATATCGAATGCATCGTTATTTAGGCGGGCAAAACCATTACTATTATTCGAACGGGATTTCTTATCCTTCATCGATATGAAATTCATACCGACAAGCAGACTGTCATCAGCTAGCTCACGCCTTACATCTTTCTCTTCACAATCCAGAATAGTTGCAATGACCTGATAATAGTCCTCGGATACGGCATCGGATGGCTTCGTACGCAATTCGGATAAAAGGGATTCAAAACCGGAATTTTCAAAATCCGCAAAGAAATTCAGAAGTTTTGTCTGGACCTCATTAAAATCCAATTTTCGTGACAATGTTCTAACATTTGTAATAAATGGTTCCTCAACCAACCCGTCTGTGCTCCGTAATGCGGGGTTTGAAAATATTTCCTGGAAATGCGCAAAACGCTTACGTCGCTTGTCACGCTGATATTCTGATTGCGTAATTCCTAGTTTTTCTAGTGTCTGCTTTTTCGCATTACCAGCCCCTGTCCGAAATTCATATTTGATATTCAAACCCAAGCGACTTTTATTTCTGGATATCCAACTCAAAAACTGATCAGTAACGGCCTTGTAACGATTTGCCTGCGGTATACGCTCAAACAATCCTATAACAACCTGTAAACGATTGAACTGTGCCATTGACCGCGGCGCGTTCGTCTTACCCGATGAAGACGTGGTAAAAAGTGGTATCATGATGTCCCCGTCAAATTCCCCTTCAATAACTTAAGGACGTGCTTAGCAAAATAATTCACATATAACAATAATGAAACGGCAAGTTTTGATGATTATTTCTTGACGTTTCTGCGGTAATCAATGTATCACTTTCTTTCAAATATCTTATGGCGGCTGTAGCTCAGGGGTAGAGCACTCGGTTGTGGTCCGAGCTGTCGTGGGTTCAAATCCCATCAGTCGCCCCATTTTCCCAACGATCCTCGCTTGGCACTGGCACATATTTTTCAAACAGCGTATTATTCGATATGCCACATGAAATCCTTACAAATGAACAAATGAAGACGGCGGATGACCTTGCCATCGCATCCGGTATCCCGGGTTTCAAATTAATGCAGCATGCCGGTGAAGCCGTGGCAAAACGCCTTCTGAAATCCACCGAAAGTGACGTTTACCAAATTCTATGCGGACCGGGTAATAACGGTGGGGACGGATTTATAGTTGCCAATCATCTCAAAAAAGAACGGAAAGAGGTTCATGTTTACAGCATGTTTCCGGTATCCGCACTGGGCGGGGACGCAAAAAAGGCGGCCGATAAATGCGCCGTCAAAATCCAGTCACTGGAAACATTTGAACCGATACTGGACGCCGTAATCGTTGATGCGCTATTCGGCACTGGTTTTCGAGGTGACTTTACACCCGAAATAAACGACATTCTGGATAGGATAAAAAGCGCCGGCAACAAAATCATTGCCGTTGATATTCCAAGTGGCGTTAACGGGGCGACCGGCGAAGCGGCCAAAAATAGTTTAAAAGCAGATATAACAGTTACATTCGCGCGCAAGAAACTGGGGCATTGTTTATACCCCGGCCGCGGGTATTGCGGTAAATTTGATGTCGCCGATATTGGTATTAGGGATTCCTTCATTCGTAAGGCCGGATATATTGCATACGAAAATCATCCTGACCTATGGCTTCCATCATTTCCAAGAAAAACGGGCAGTACACATAAATATATGTGCGGCAGCGCACTTATAAACGCCGCACCGGAAATGACTGGCGCAACACGCATGGCCGCAACAGGATGCGCCAGAATGGGGGCGGGGATAACGAACGTACTTTCGCCACAAGCCACTTACGACATCTACCGATCAACTTTGCCGGCACATATAATTACGCGGCCTGACAATCAGGATATGTCATGGATCGATAAAATTACAGCAGGTCTTATTGGTTCCGGCGGTATATCTTCAAGCACATTTCCAGATATACAGAAGTGCCCATATGTCATTGATGCCGATGCTTTAGCCATCATGCCGGATAAATTGAACCCGCAATGCGTTATTACCCCACATGAGGGCGAATTCAAACGTATCCAACAATTCCAGAGCCTGTCGGGAACAAAAGTTGATATGGCTTTGGAGGCGGCAAAACTTATAAATGCCGTCGTAGTTCTTAAAGGTGCAGATACCGTCGTCGCACACCCTGATGGTCGGTGTGTTGTAAATACGCATTCATCCCCTTATCTTGCGACGGCCGGAACCGGTGACGTTCTTGCCGGAATGATTACCGGATTACTTGCCCAAGGCGTAGAATCCTTTGATGCCGCCTGTATGGGCGTATGGATACATGGAGATTGTGGCCATCGCCTTGGGGCAGGACTTGTTGCCACAGACATTACTGACATAATTTCCCAAAGCCTGAATGGGCTGCTTGCCAATGCCTAGCTTTGATCTTCTTAGCACCATTTTTATTATTCTCGCCGTGTATTTTGGGGAGGTATTCGGATGCATCTTCGGCGGGGGAAGTTTCTTTATACAGCCTGCATTACTCTTTATAGGGATTGACGGAAAGATGGCCGTTGCCAATGATATTACGGCCGCAGCGTTTGGCTCAATATCATTCCTTGTAACAACAAAGACAAGATCATCCCATA
>JAUICS010000102.1 GCA_030427765.1 Alphaproteobacteria bacterium | reverse complement strand
CTTTACCTGCCCAATAATACCATCAAGATCGCGGTCCGGATTCAAAACAGATAATGTTTGTGCCAATGCCTGAGAATAATACGAATCCTCAAAAGCTGTATTAATCTTTCCAATACCATCAAAATCAAGAACATTGAGGGCCAGTGCTTCGTACCCTGCCGCATGTACACGATATGTATTCGAGAACGTTTGCGTTTCCGAATTATACATAGACACATGCCATGCCGGATCATCAGAAAACGGGACCGGAAAATCAATCGCGAACTGTTCCCCTGCATTATGTCCTTGATAAATAATATTGCCATCCTGAACTTTTACACTTGGTGGCGGACGCAGCCCTAAATCTTTAAAACGTGCTTCAATTCCGCCTGCACGGTTGGATAGAGAGGCATTGTAATAACGCGTTCCGGCAAGACCAATAATTGCGGATATACCGGCAATTGATGAAAAATATGCACTTCCGATGACAGCCGCCATCCCAGCAGGCACAGCAAAACCTGACAATGCCGCTGCCCCGGCGATAATCGGTGATAATGAAAATGCACCAATTACAATTGCAATACTTACAGGAATAGACATAAATAAGCTCTGACGATTTAAAAAACGTATAAACCGCACATGCGGTAAAGCGTGCGCTTTATCGATAGCAAGATAACTTTCAAAATCCTTGATTAAACGATCAATCGTTTCAGCAGATACGTCCTTATCAATATTTGGAAACGCACTAAAAGGTATTTGCTTAAGACGTTCAACGCCAATCGATGTTCCCCATATGGATGATTTAACGATGCCGGCATCTTTCAGAAGGGCAATATATTGCTTACGCAATTGATTGTTCAGATTTTCTTCTAAACGTTTGTCCGCACGCATTTGTGCCCATTCTGCATTTTTTTGTGCGCGGAATTCTTTGTTTGTTACATATGGAACGCCAGTATGGCGGATTATATTGAACAGAAATGGAATCCAGAGATACGTTATCTGTATCAAATCTCGAAAACCAAACCCTAACTGCTCTTTTTTATTTGCCATATTATTTATTTTTGATTAAGAGAAAGGTGATGGCAAAACAATTTCACCATCACCCATCCATTTTCCCTTAGTTGGGACCACCACTTTGATCGTTTGAAACGTCCACCATATAATCATTCGCAGATTTACCGCGGATTTCATCAAGCGCTGAATCCGTAGCTGAAGCAACCTGTGAACTCATTGTATTATATGCATGCGGCGTAATAAGACCTTTATCACGAGCAAGGCCAAGTGCCGTCATCATATCACCTTCGATATCATCAACAGTCGCCATTACGTTTTTATGAACGAAACCGCCACGCTGCTTAGGATCGTCGACAATAGATACAATCTCTTCTGCGGCTTGCTGATGAATAAGTTTACTTTCTGCACTTTCTTCACGTGTACTAAGAACACCAAAGACACGGCCTAAACCAGTCTCACGTTGATCCGCAGGTGCCTTTTCGTAACCGGCAAGGGCATAACGTTTACGAAGTGTATTCGCATGGAAACCACCGGCGACATAACTAAGAAGAGCGATGGTACCACCGGCAGCAACACCCAAACCGGCATTCACCGGATTCGGGAAGTATTTTGCCCAACCTTCGCCTGGACGGGCGTCCGCTGCAACACGTTGCGCATCTTCAAGGCCACGGCGAAGCTCCGCGAGAGTTGCATCTGTTTCTGTTAACTGACCCATCCGTTCAATGTCTTGCTGCACAGATGTTCTCAATGCATCCACAGCAGTTCTGTTTGCCTCTGGTACACCAGAACTCACCAATTGAGCCGAAATACGTTCAATCTGAGGGCCAATGGAGGATAACCGAGCTGTTAATTGTGCAATTTTACCGTCAACAACCGCTTCCGTTGGATATGTCCCTTCTGGCAAGCCTAATTCACGAAGTACCGCACGCATATCAGCCGTTAAGTCACCATCAGGACGCGCACGCGTCGTATATTGCCCACCAAAATCAGCACCATTGCCCTGATCATACATGGAGCGAAGTACACCAAGCTGACGTGATATTGCATCTCTGTCAGCCGTTAACTGCGCAAGTTCCGGTGGAGCTTCAGGACGTGATAATTCCGCAATACGTGCCTGGTCCTGGCTAATACGCTCGCTAATTCTTTCGCGCTCGCGAATAAGCTCGTCCTGACGTGCTTCAATTTCTTTGTTAATTTCTGCCATTTTTGCACGGGCATTTTCAAGATCACTTTCATTCAGGTGATCATTCGCCTCCCATGCCGCAACGGCAGCATTTAGAATAAGTGCCGTAATGGCCGTTGCACGCCAACCTACACCGCTTTCACCACGATTTTCACGCGTTTCGGCCTGCGCAGACGCATACATAACCCCAAGAGCACGACCGCTGGCAAATGTAACAGTTAGAAGTGCGTCCGTAACGGCTTTTGCGGTTTGGGATACGCCATCGTCACCTTTGAAAAACGGGTTACTATCACTCATCAATCCATACGAAAATACAGACATCAATGCAATTTCAGCACCAATTAGTGCATTACGCGCCTGACGATCCGCACTAATACTAACGGCGGTGTCACCATCATTAAGAACATCTTTATCGCCGATCGGCCCCTGCGCGGAACCGGTCATACTTTTTGCGTATTCAAGAAGACTACCATTCTTAGTGTATATCTGGCGTAGAATTTTGGCAGATTTTGCCGTTTCACGGGCAATAATAATACCGTCTTCGACATGCTGTTCCGCCAATGCCACTATCTTTTCCGATGATACCAACGCATCATTGCTGATACCATGCTCTGTCACATCACCGCCATGAATTTCGGCTTCACTCATTGCATGCGCATGACGAACAATACCTTGAACAAGTGGATCAAAATGTGCCAATTCTTTCTCAACAAATGCAGTGATGCCCTTATTTTTTGCCGGTTTTACCGAATCACGGAATTTACCGGAAGCAACCGATCCCTTTTGCGCCAAATTAGCACGTTCCGTTGCCGCATCGCCCTCAGCTTGAAATTGATCTCTAAGCGCAACAGCTTCAGCAGTTTTGGCATCATGATGCGCACCTGTAGCGAGTGATAAATATGCTGAACTTAGTTGCTCTGCACGTGCATCTGCAGTGCTCTTATCGCTGTTTGCGCTATCGCGACTGGATTGGTGCTCTGCTTCTTTAGCTTCCAAATCACCAATTCTGGTTTCTATAGCATCGCGCTGCTGTTCCAGATCAGAAATACGATCATTGTAATCATCTTCATCTTTACTGACTGCGGCAATTTCATTTTCAATTCTTGAATGTTCAGATCTCTGGGCATCCAACTGCTTTCTAACTCGTGACAAAGCTGTAAACGCCTCTGCCCCTCGACGCGCTGCATCTCTCGCTTGTTCCTGCGCTTCTTGAATAAGGAGTCTGTAATCTACTTCCTGATCTGCACTCATTATATTAGTCCCTTCCTTGTGTGTTTCCAGTACACCGATTAACCCCGGCGCGTGTAATCTATCGAAAATATGTAAACATTTCAATAGAAAATTTCTATGATAAGGAGAAAAAACTTAAAACAGGGGCAAAAATTTTTTATCGTTATTTACAATTCAGAATATCGTCTCAAAAATTGTAGTTTTGCCGTCTTTATATATTTATAAGTGTTTACCTATCATAAAAAATAGTTAAACACCTTCTAACACTGCCGTTTTGTTTATAATGACACGTTTTATACTTGTCTTATATGTCTGGTTCATAAGTCACCTAAAAAATCATTTACTTTCCTAAACACAAAAAACAACGCCTTCCGACTTTAAAACGGAGGATTTAAAATGCGAAGTTATTGGATTTTATGTTTGCGCGGCGTAACGTTTGAAAACGCCCTACGCCTGAAAAAAATAAAAGATTATTAGGTGTCATTAAATTGCCCAAATCTTATTACGCTTATTAACGTCTAGAATATATAAAATAACCATGTTGTCAAGAAAAAAAACACAATTTAGCTAAAATTTTATCGAAAATCAGGCTGGTATATTATTTATTATCAGTATGTTAAAATATATTCACTTTTAGGGAGAATGCATCAAAAATGTGCCTTTTACGCTATAATTTATGCGTAATAATATTACCAAAAATGATATGATTTTGAAAAAAAAGTCTATATCCTGCACTGACTTTCTTTGATATACATTCTCTTTTTACAAAATTTTCAGGAGATATTTATGCGATTCGGCATTGTGCTTTCATTACTATGTATGTTTGCCATGACATCTTGTGCTTACAAATACGATACACTTAAAACAACGCGCATTAAGGGATCGTCGTTTAACGCCCATCTGGCCAGAGAATACAAAAAACTTGCTGTGTTTGAGGCATATGACATGCATGATTACGATGATGCCGATTTCTACAGCCAAAAATCATTTGCTGCGATGAATGGAGAACACGTTGCACCATCCCTGCCGGATAGTCGCCGCATACACATAAATGATGAACGTCGCATCAAACAGGCCTACAAAACACTAAACTTCGCGCTCGAGTTTTATAACACCGAGGAAAACCATGCCATGGTTGCAAAGGCGCAGGCAAAATTCGATTGCTGGCTGGAGCAATTAGAGGAAAACAGACAACCTTCACACATCGCGTCCTGTAAAAACGGTTTCTGGAGCGCCATTCGCGCCATCAAAATGCCGCAGAAAACAATTACCGAGACATTGGTCGTCTATTTCGATTTTGACAGCGCGGTTGTCGAGCCAACCGGCATGCAATCTATCCGTTATGCCGTTTCCTTGCTGGAAAAAGGCAGCAACCTGCACGTCCTTCTATCCGGTTATACGGATAGAAGCGGGCCGGAATCATACAACAAAACATTATCCGAGGACCGTGCGAAAGCCGTGGCAGAAAAACTTGCCGCTATGGGTGTTGCCAAAGACCGCGTGATAACACTGGGTAAAGGCGAACAAGAGCTATACAAGCCAACCCCCGACGGCGTACGTGAGCCGCAAAACCGCCGTGTCACTATCTTCATCGCCAAAGATATCGTCATGTAATGTCGTCGTGCCAGCCTATAAACGGTTGGCACAACATTGGCACACAATTTGCACCTGTTCAGATCGCATTTTTCCGACCGCTAATTTCGGACTAACGGAAAACATGAGATGAAAACTTTTGATGACTAATTCACATAAACAAGGTATAATGAAAAGAAAAAGGGTGCTAGGGATATCGATATGAAACACATATATACATATGGTCGCTTTTTCGTGGCCATTTTCTTGATTCTAGGGATTGCCTCCATTCCATCATATGCAATGGAATATCAGGATTCATTCTGGGTGAACGCCCCGCATTTGGAACAAACACAGACAACATCGCCACTTTATCTGGCCAACATGGAACCAGCCGCCGGCAGTGATTTCAGCCCCGAAGACCTGCCGGGCAAAACATATTCGACAGAACTTAGCGAATATAAAGATTACACATTGTTCCGCCTGACGCCGGACAAAATTAAAATTGTCGAACTGGACCGTGAACCGGACAGTGTTATCGTTGGTAATGATCAGCATTTAAGCATCTTTTTTGACACAGAACGCCGCGCCGCACTTGTGCCGCGCCAACCGGGCTCGTCTTTCTTCCAGATATATGACGCAGAAGGACAGATTATTGTACAGGGACACGCAATTGTGGCCGCGCCCGATAACGATTACGTCCGTATCCGTAGAACATGCGCAAACGGTAGCGAAGGTTGCCAGACCACAAGCGTCTATTTCTGCCCGGGATTATGCCATCAGGTTATGTTGCCGCAGGCACAAGCCGCGTCCGTGCAATCCGACATCCTCGGTAGCGCACAAGGGGCATC